>JAESQQ010000635.1 GCA_016765095.1 Planctomycetota bacterium
CGGGCCGGCCCGATCCGCTCGGCCCGAGCCAAGGCCCTCGTGAAGCTCGCGAACGCTCGCGGGTGGGCTGAGATCGCGTCACCAGCCTCCTCCGGGACCGCGTCCGAGGCGATCGCGGCGTAGGGCAAGTCGAGGACCGCCTCGACCTGGGCCGGGTCCATCATTTCGCGATAGATCGCCCAGCCCCCCGTGGTGTTCGGCTCCGCTGCGATCAAGCGCAGCGCGGCCTCAACGGGGTCCAGCCCGAGCTGGTCTGCGGCCTCAGCCAGGGTCGACCCGCGCGAGACCTCTCGCAGAGAGGGTTCGAGGACGACGATCGCCTCGGGGCCCATTCGTCGCACGAACCACTCTTCGACTCCCGCCGCGGCCTCGCTCCGACGCTTCTCGAGCGCGAGCGCCAGACCGCCGTCCGCTTTCAGCGCGTCCGGAATCATGGCAGAGAGATAAGTCAGGCTGGCGTCGTAGGGGTAGACGTCCACGCTCAAGTCCAAGTCGCTCCGAGCGGCGTCGACGCACTCCAGGACCGGCTCCAGGCTCCCCCAGCTCAGGCGTCCAGCCGCCTTGAGGTGGCTGATCTGGAGCGGGACCCCAGACGCGCGCGCGAGCGAGATCGCCTCCTGCGTCGCCTCCAGCCCACCCAGGCCTTCGCGCCTCCGGTGCACGCACCACGGGCGCCCCTTGGCGGCCGCGGGCGCCAAGGCGGCCTCGAGCTCCGCCTCGTCCATAAGCGCGTTGGCGTGGTACGGTCCCCACGAGACACCCAGCGCGCCGGCCTCCAGCGCTCGCTCGACTTCCGCGGCAATCTGACTCCGCTCGAGCGCGCTAGCAGCCCTCCCCTCCGAGCGCGGCACGACTCGCGAGCGGAGCGGACCCAGCGGCGCCAGGACCCCGAAGTTGACCCCGAGCCTGACTCGCTCCGCGTGCTCGAGGACCGCGGCTGTGTCGGCCTCGCCGAGGCCGCAGTTGCCCCCGATCACGCTCGTGATTCCTTGTCGAAAGCAGTGCGCGCTCAGCTCCGGCCAGTCGAGGCAAAGGTCGTAGTGAGTGTGAACGTCCACAAAGCCAGGCATGAGCGAGGCGCCGGCCAGGTCGATCACGCGCTGGGCTTGCGCCTCGGCGAGGTCTCCCAAGGCCACGACTCGCCCGGCCTCGATCGCGACGTCGATTGCTTCCGGGGCAGCGCCGAGGCCACAAAAGACAGTCCCACCGCGAAGGATCAAATCGAACATGCCCGCGTTCTAACCGCCGGGCACGACGCTCTGCGGGAGCCGCTCGGCGATCGCAAGGCGAAATTCACGCGGCGCTGGCGTCGGCTCCTCGCCAAGTCCGGCAAGGCGCTCGGACCTCCGTAACCGAAGTTGCACTCCGAGCGAGTTGGCAGAAGGGGGTTCTGCTCCCAGTTGACCGCTATTGAGGCGAATCTCGTCATTCCGGGCACACCGGTGGTTCGTGTCGTCGATCCAGTCCACGGGAAAAATTTGCCCACGCCCGTTTCACGTGCGGAACGGATGCGAGTGGTGATCGAGCTAACCCCTGCGCGGCGAACATGGCTCAGTTCGTGCGCAGCCGCCCCCTGTGACTCAGCCCCGGCGACTTCGCAAAGACCAGACGCACACTGTGTGTCGACGGACGACGGGTAGGATCTTCTTCCTTAAGCCGACCCCCAAGACGAACCAGGTCCTCGAGTACGCCCTCGTGCTGGCCTGCTCGAGGTATCAGAAGGCGGTTGAGATCAGCGGGTTTTGTTGCCTTAGTACCCACTATTTATGCGCAGCTGCGCATAAATAGTGAAATGTGCAGCGACGCGTTATGTGGAGTCGCGCCTCCTAGACCCCTGGTGGCCTCCGGGAGGCAGACTGGACTCAGCATAACGCGATCGATCGCCCAGCTTCTCGAGCCAGGTGAGCACGTCGGGAGGCGGGAAGACGCCTTCTCTCAGCTCGGGGAGCAGAGTCGCGGCCGCCATGACCTCCTGCTTCTGCCGGAGGTCAACAGTGACATAGGTGTGGGTCGTAGAGATCTGGGCGTGTCCAAGCCAGGAGTCGATTACGGTCAGGTCTGCACCGACCCAAAGGAGGTGCATGGCAGTGGAATGTCGGATGACGTGAGGGGTCGCCCGCCGCGCATGACGCGGCTTGGAGACGCCAGCCTTGCGCGCGGCGCGGGCGAGGAGGTAGCTGACCCCTGAGCGGGTGAGACGGCGCCCATGTCGATTGAGGAAGAGTGGCGCTTTCCCGGAAGGCTGACCACGACTGGCGATCAAAACACGCAGAGCAGTGACCGTCCGGGTCCACAGGGGACACGTGCGCACCTTGCGCCCCTTTCCTCGGATCGTGACCGAAGGCAACTCTTCGAGCCGTAGGCTCTCGACGTTGAGGTCGCAGACCTCTTGGACGCGAGCTCCGGTGTTGTGGAGGAGGAGTAGGAGGGCGCGATCGCGTCGGCCGGCCGGTTTTGAGGGGTCCGGCGCTTGGACCAGCAGGGTCACCTCGTCGCAGTCGAGATACTCGACCTCACGCTCCTCCTCGCGCGCTCGGGGAAGCTCGCGAATCGCCGGGCAACGCTCGAGGTGCTCGGGAGCCCGCGTGGCGACAAAGCGGGCGAAGCTCTTCAGCGCCGCCAGGCGCTGGTTGCGCGTGCTGGCCTTGCAGGCGCGCTCCTCGGCCAACCAGCGGAGGAAGGCGCGGACGCGCGTGGGATCGAGGACCTCGCTGCAGGTCAGCACCTCGGGTGCGATCCGCTCCGATTCGCTCAGGAAGCGGAGGAGGAGCTTGAGAGCGTCTCGATAGGAGAGAATCGTGTTGCGGCTCAGGTTTCGCTCGACCGCCAGGTAGCGAGAGAAAAACTCCTGCACGAGCGCCGGGAACGAGCAGAGATCGACGACGCGGCTCATGTAGGCCTCGCTTCCAAAGCCAGGTCCGCCGAGCGCTCAAAGCGCTGTGCAGCCTCGTTTATCAGAAGCTCGGCGGAGCGGAGGTAGGTATAAGTATGGCTCGGGCGGACGTGCCCCAGGTAGGTGCTGAGGACTGGAAGTAGCGCGTTGACGTCGCGACCCTCGCGATACCAGGTGAGCACTCGGTGGACAGCAAAGGTGTGCCGCAGGTCGTGGGGGCGAGGGGGGCGCCCAGCGTCCTTCACGTCGGCCAATATCGCCGCTTTTCGGAGCATGTGCCTGGCGGCTTCACGAGTCAGGCGCCGCCTGCCGCTAGAGACGAAACAAGGCGTCTCGTCGGCGGTCAACGCCGGACGTATTGGATCGTCTAGGTAACGACCCAGGGCGAGCGCGGTCGAGGTAGGTATGGGCAGCAAGCGGGTCTTGCGAAACTTCCCGGCCCGGACCAGAAGCGTCGCGTCCCTGCGATCGAAGTCGCCGACGTCGAGCGTGCAGGCCTCTCCGACGCGCAGCCCAGTCGTGTAAAGGAGCCCGAAGAAGGTTGCGTAGGTCCTTGGGGCGTAGGGGCGCTTTGGGGCCAGTCGGTGGGTGGCGGCAAGCAGACGCTCGACTTGGCTGAGGGAGAGGACGAAGGGCTCACGCAAGCGGGCCGTTGCGGGTGCTGGGCGAGGGCGCTCGGGCAGTGACTCGATCGCTGCGCCGTGCCGCCGCGCAAAGGCCAAGGCGGGCCAGACGACACAGACGACATTGTCTCGACCACGAGGGCTGAGGTGCCGCAGCGAGTCAAGGTAGTCGTGTAGGTCCGCGCGGGTCAAGTGCGTGGAGATGCCCTTGGCTTCCAGGTAGCGGTCGAACCTCGACAGGAGGTAGGCCTGAGTAGAGAAATCTCTGCTACCTGCTCGCTTGAGCGCCACGTGTCGCTGAAAGGGATCGGCGAGCCAACTCGGAAATTCGTAGTGCCTCACCGGAGCACCTCCGGCCACTCGAGGGGCGCTTCGCGGAGACGGTCGACGTCGACCTTTGCGTAGACAGCAGTGGAGTCGAGAGCTCGGTGGCCCAGCAGGTCGGAGACGGTCTTGAGTGATTTCCCGGCGGCGAGGACGCGCTTGGCGAAGGCGTGGCGCATAGCGTGCGGACCCCGAGGGCGGGACGTGATCTCCGCTCGCTCGAACAGGTCCACGACGAGGGCTGTCACGACCTGGGGGTTCAGGCCGACCAGCTTTCGAGGGCTGGAGTGGAGAAAGACGTGCTCGGTCTCGACCTCTGGGGGGCGCTCGCGCAGGTATTCGGCCAAGGCCTCAGCGACAGCCGGCGTCAGGGCGTGTCGTACCGTCCGTCCGCCCTTGTGGGCGCGAAACAGAACGCGACGCTCGCGCCAGTCGAGGTCAGACAGCCGAAGGTCCGCCACCTGTCCACGGCGGACTCCATACGTGACGAGCAGCAGAAGGACGGCCCGATCACGTTTGCCCTTGGTGCTCGAGGGCCGCTCGAGGGCCGCGAACAGTCTGGGAATGTCCGCCTCGGAGACGGCTCTAGGGACGGTGCTTAGGCGATAGCAGCGAATGCTTGGGACTGCGGACACGAGGTCTGATTGAATCCAACGCCGCGCCGCGCAGAATCGGAGGAACAACCGCAGGCCCGCCTGGAAGGTGCGCTGCGAGGAATGCCCGGGGACCTCTCGGCGTCGGCGGAGGAAGGCGTCCTCGACGTCGAGGACGCTCAATTGGCGAAGTCGGCCGACGCAAGCACCCTCGGAGAGCCAATAGCCGAAGAGCGTTATGGTGGTCGAGACCCGCAACTCGATCGTGGAGGGCGCGAGCGAGCGCTCTTCTAGCCAGTCGGCGTAATCGGTGAGAACTCGCCGAGCCGACCTCGAACGGATCCGGGCAA
>JAESQQ010000636.1 GCA_016765095.1 Planctomycetota bacterium
CCGCGGCTCCCGCCGCCGCCGCCGAATCCACCGCCCGCGCCCGCCGAGGGGTCGAACCCGAAGGTGTCGATCACGAGGCGCTTCATGCGGTTGAGGGTCTTGATCTCCTTGAGGATCTCCTCGCCTCCCATGGGCGCGTTCGTCTTGGGGTTGTGGTCGCCGGGATAGCCGTCGCTGAGGACCACGATCGTGTCGGCGTCCGCGACGCGGAGCGCGTGCTTGATCGCGTTCAGGGTGAACGTGCCGCCGTTGGCTTGGAGGCCCTTCACGAAGCTGATCGCCGACTCCTTGTTGCGTCCGTTAGCGGGATACAGCTTCGGCTTCCAGATCTTGAGCCACTCAAAGCCAGCCATGGTCGGAGGGAGCGGCGCATTGGGGTCGGTCCCCTTGGGGAGCCCAGCCGCGCCGCCGGGACCGGCGACGAGCACACCTGAGTAGGCCAGGATCGTGAAGTGGGCGTCCTTGGGAAGCGACTTGATCACCTGGACGAGCTGGAACTTGGCGCGCTCGATCCGAACTCGGCTCGTGCTGACCGGGGCCGCACCCTTGCCGCCGGGTCCACCCGTCGGCGTCCGTGGAGGCCGTCCCGCGCCGCCGGCCGTGGGGCCGCCGCGCTCGGGGTCGGCATGGGTCATGGAACCCGAGGTGTCGATCACGAACACGAGGCGGTTGCTGCGGATCTCACTCCCGAAGAACTCCGGGCGCTTGCGCTGCTGGGTCCCGCCCGGCTTCTTGTGGACCTTGCCCGTCACGGGCCGGAACTGCTGCTTGCGGGGCTCCCAGAAGTTCCGCCAGTCCTCAGCCTTCTCGAAGCTCTCGCCCGTGACCGCCGTCAGGGTCTCCTGAACGAGCGTGTAGTTGAGGCCGTCGGGGTCCCTCTTCTCGAGGCGCTCGAGGAGGTTGATCAGGCCGTCTAGGGCGTGCTTGAGCTTCTTGCGCTTGATCGCCGAGACCGCAGCTCGTTGAACCTCAGGTGCCCTATCGAGGACCGCGATTCCGAGCGCTTTCCCGCTGAAGGGATCTGCGCGCTCGGCCATGGCGTCGACGAGGAGCATTTTGCCAGCGGGCTTCCCGCTCTTCCCGAGCCGCTTGAGGATATGGGCCTCCGCCTCAGCGCTTCGCATTTCGGCCACGGCGTCCATGGCCGCCCCGTAGGTCTCGGGGTCTGGGATCTTGGCGCACCCACAGAGGAAGTCGACGGCGCGCTTGCTGTCGTCCTTGCCGAGCTCGCGAAGCTTCCCGCCGGCGATCGAGTATTTCCCGGCCTTGAGGGCCCGCTGAGCGGCCTTCTTGAGGGTGTTGAATTCGCTGCTGCTGAGATTCGGGCGCGCGTCGGCCCCCGCACTCAGCAGAAGAGTCAGCAACAGAGCATGGCCGGTGACGGCCTTCAGGGTGATGTGGCGCATGGGCGCTCCTCCCTCGGAACGACCGCAACGGTAGTTGAAGGGGGGGGTCCAGACTGTCAGACCCCAGTAAAAGGGCGGGAGCCGATTCATCGCCTCTCGGCCCTCCCGGCGGGGGCTCTCGACCCCTAGGAGGAGCGTGGGGGCCGCGGTCCTTGGCCTTTGGGCCAGGGGTGGGCCCGCCGATAGGCCTCAGTGGCCTGGCCAGCCTTGCGAGCCGCCTTGTCGACCCAGAACCGGGCGGCTCGAGGCTGCCAGAACAGATAGCGCTCGTTCTCCTCGAGCCACCGAAACCCCTCTCGCCCACCACGCTTGGCGAGCTGCTTGACGTCGCCGATCTCGAGGAGCGCCTCGGGGCAGAGTCGGCAAAGGGCAGTCGCCAACCAGACTCGAGCCTCTCGAGAGACGCTCGCGCGATAGGCCATGAGCGAAAACAACAAGTCCCGCCGAACCGCAGGGGAGTGCTTCCCTCCCTGGCTCTCTTGGACCACGACGCTCAGAACGACCTTGAGGGCGTCTAGAGGAGTGAGCTTGGGAGCGGGAACGAGATCGACCTCGCGAGTGGCCGCCAAGGCCTGGGCCGCCCGAAGCGGAGGCCAATCCGCCCGCGGGGGCTTGCTCGTGGGGTGGGCGGCTCGAACCAGCGCGTCCCTGACTTTGGCGCTGACACCCAGAGTGCCGAGGCGCACGCCGGCCATTCGCCGCAGGATCCAACTCGAATCGAGGAGCAGCTTGGCCGCAGGGCGAGCGTCCCCTCGCTCGCTCGACTTCATGAGGGCTTGCGCCTGCTTCAGCGTTCGGACGGCCTCGTCCCGGGCCGAAGTCCGATCCCAGGCTGGAACCTCCTCAGCGAAGACGGGGGCCGCCAAAAGAGCCAGAGCCGCGACCAAGACCAAAGCGCGAGTCACAGGTATCTCTCCCGAAGGGCTGTCGAGTGGAGGCGAGCGCACTCCAAATTCCCGAGTCGAAAGGGTAGCCTATCGAGGTGATAGACGAGCTGATTCAAAAGGCAGCGCAGACGATCGTCGACCTGGGAATCAGCACCCAGGAGGCCCTCACGCCCTATGTCCACGCCTGGGCGACGCGCCCGGCCGTCATGGAAACGACGGACGAGGACCAAGATCTCGCCAACTTCTTGACCGGCCTGTTCCGGGCCGGCCTGATCAACCGGAGCCAGGGGCGAACCCTGCTCGGAATGCTGACCGCGCAGAGCGGCGCGGGCCCGACGACCGTCGTTCCGATCAGCGGCGCCCCCCCAAATGACCCCTACGTCGGCCACCGCTTTGGGGGCTTTGTGGCGGAGGCCCTGATCGGCGAAGGGGCCATGGGCAAAGTCTATCGAGCAGCCCGCGAGGGCACGCTCGAACGAGGCTACGTGATCAAGGTGTTTGGAAGCCGCGACGAAGAGTCGGTCGCCCGCTTCCGCCGCGAAGCCGAGATCATGGCGCGAATCGACAACGAACACGTCGTCAAGATCGTGGCCTCTGGGCAAGAAGGGGCCGTGCCCTACATGGTCCTCGAATTCGTCGAGGGCCCGACGCTCGAGGAGATGCTCGCCGACCGCGGCACGTTCAGCTGGAAGAGCGCCTTTCGGGCGATCAAGCAAGTCGCGACCGCGCTCAGCGCGGCGCACGATCTGGGGATCGTCCACCGCGACATAAAGCCCGCAAACGTCCTCGTCGCCCGCGGCGGAATCCTCAAGGTGTTCGACTTCGGCCTCGCCAAAGTCACCACGCACAGCTCCCTCTCGAAGGCTGGGGAGATCCTGGGCTCGCCGGCCTTCATTGCTCCCGAGCAGTGGGGCGATCGAGAGGTCGATCACCGAGCGGACTTGTTCGCCCTTGGAGTGCTCTCCTACCTCCTGATCGTCGGGAAGACGCCCTTTCGAGGCCGAACGCCTGCGGACTACGCTGCTGTGATCCAGCGCGGCGAGTTCACGCCGCTCCATGAAGTTGAGCCCAAGGTGTCGATCGCGGCGAGTCACCTCGTAAGCGCGCTCCTCGAGCGAGACCGAGACCACCGACCGCCCTCGGCCAAGGTCTTGGTCGCCGCGATCGATCGCGCCCTGCGAGGGAAGAGCCCCAACGTGGCGCGCTTCGAAGTCGTCGACGGGGACCCGGACGTCGATCGCTACCCCTTGATCGCCAAGGCCGGTTTCAAGATCGGGTGCGGCGCGGACTGCGACGTCCGGGTTCACGGCCTCAAGCCCCTGCACGCGGAGCTCGTTCGAACAAGCGAAGGCTATCTGCTCACGGCCAAGGCAGAGGTCGAGGTCAACGGGACTCGCTCGAACGACATCGTCCTCAGAGATCGGGATCGCGTCACCTTCGCTGGCGCCCCTCCAATGCTCTTCCGCGCTGGATACGGTCAACAGGCGACTGCTCGCTACCACCCCGTCAGCGAGCGGCTCGGCACGATCAAGGACTTCGACGACGGTGAGAACGCGACTCATGAGCCGGTCCAGGTCCCCGGGCTCCTGATGGAGGCCCTGATCGGGGCCGGTCACCCGCGCGCCATGTGCGCCTGCTTCGAGGCCATGGACACCGGAACCCAGGCGGTTCGCCACGCGCGCTCTGAGCGCGCGCTCAGAGCGGCGCGTCTACCGGCTGCGGAGATCGACCTCGCGATCGGGCGCGCCAAGGCCGCCGCCGACGAGCGCTCGAGTCACCTCGCGGACGCTCTCTTCGAGCGAACCAAGGAGAACTTCGGGCGCGAAGCCGAACCCTGGTTGGCGTTTTGGGTCGAAGCCCGCAAGCAGTATCCGAGGCAGTTTCGCGGCCCCGGCGAACGCGCGCGCGGAGCGCTGAACGTCAACCTGACCCAGAGCGCGTCGACCTTCCACAGCCCGCTCAGGGAAGGTGAAGAGTGGACCCTCGGCAGAGCCGACGACGCTGAGATCACCCTCAGCGAGCGCTCTGTCAGCCGACACCACCTCCGCTTGATCCGCCTCAATACGAGGATCATGATCCAGGACCTAGGAAGTCGTTTCGGGACGAGTCGCGCAGGAAAGCGCCTCTCGACGGGGATCCTCCGCCACGGCGACTGCCTGGACCTCGGCAAGACGAGTCTGACCTACGAGGACGACCTGGAGCGGCTGCCTCCCGTGATCGCCCCCCTGGTGGAGGTCGACGTCGACATGTTCGAGGCGCTGATCAAGGGGCGCTCTCCGAGCACCGTCGTGACCCTGGTCCGCCTCCTGGGGACGGCGGCGCTCGCGGACTACTGCGTGCAACTCGCGGCCCCCCACGAGGACTTGAGCTCGATCGGAATGCTCGTGATGGACTACCTCGATAAGGCGCGACTCCGTGCGCTGAAGGTCCTGCCCTCGATCACAGGAGTCGACTTCGGCGACGACCCGGCGGCCTGGACGGCCTGGCTCAATGAGGCCGCAGCGCAGCTTGGGCCCCAGGCGATCCCCGGCACGTGGACCAAGTGAGCCGAGCTCGTTGAGCGAGACCCCCCCCACCAACACCGAGAACCAATCTGGGTGGCAGCGAATCGCGCGCGAATACGCCGGCGAGGAGGAGGGGGAAGACGACCCGCTAATGCGCGAGATGGTTCGCATGGTGTTCCGCGATCGACTCGAGGGGAAGCGCGTCCTCGAAGTCGGGTGTGGGCCGGGAACCGACGCCGCTCGCCTGGCCAAGTGCGGTCTGGACGTGACGGCGACGGACTTCGCTCCTGAGTTCGTCGAGATCGTCCGAGAGCGCCACCCGCACCTCACCGCCCGGGTCATGGACATGACGGCCCCAGACCTCCCCCCCGAGAGCTTCGACGGGATCTATGGCTTCGCGACTTTTGTGCATGTGCCCCGAGACCTCGCCGCGCAGACGGTCACCGCCCTCCGTGAACTCCTCGTTCCCGGAGGTCTGCTGGCGTTGACGCTGCTCGCCTCCTCCAAGGGAGTCCGGGACTACGCGATAGACAACTGGGCGGGTGACCCAGACTGCAGCATGGGCTTCACCTGCTACGAGGAGGACGAAGCCGAGGAGCTGCTCAGCGCGGCGGGCTACGAGAGGATCGAGGTCATGCCGATGCCCCCCTCGATCTACGACACGCTCCCGCGACTTGTTGAGCGTGGGGTGTATGGGCTCCTCGTCTTTGCTCGACGAGGGTAGGGCCACCCCTCTCGCGCGCCCCCAAGAGGCTGGGCGCGAAGCAACCCGGAGGGGGAGTTCCGTAGTGAGGAACACAGCGTCCGTACAGGAACCATCCCCCATTCTGGGTTCTTTGGGTGCGAAGCAACCCGGAGGGGGAATTCCGTAGTGAGGAACGAGCGAAGGAATGGGGGAGACCCGTCCCCCCTAATAAACAGAGTTAGGCCTGGCAGCTTGGGCAGAAGAAGGTTGCTCTTTGTCCGAGCACGACGCGCTCGATTCGACCGGAGCACTTCTTGCGCGGGCACTTCAGCCCTTCCCGGGCGTAGACCCGGTGGTGGTTTTGGTAGCCGCCGTCGACGTTGAGCGCGGTTCGATAGGTGCCGTCACCCAGCGTCGATCCTTCGTATCTGACGGCCTCGGTCAGGATCTCCAGCAGCGCGCGCGTCAACGCCCGCCACTCGCGACGGGTGAGGCCTGCGCAGGAGCGTCGCGGGTCGATCCGAGACGCGTTGAGCGCCTCGACCGCGTATATGTTGCCGACGCCCGCCAGGGCGCGCTGATCGAGGAGCGCAACCTTGACCGCGCGCCGGCTCGCTCCGAGGCGCTCTTGGAGTTGGTCTGGCGTCAGCTCGAGCGCGTCGGGGCCCAGCGCGTGAGGACCCAGGGCCTCGGCGAACTCGGCCGCCGTGTAGAGCCGGAGCGTCCCCAGGCCGCGACGGTCCCAAATCGTCAACCGCCGCGGCGTCCCGCCTTCGAGTTCGAAGGTCGCGCGAACGTGCTTCTGGGTCGGAGCCTCCTCGTCCAGCAACACGAGCCCAGTCATGCGCGGCTCGAACACGATCCGCTCGTCGCGGGGGAGTCGAAGCACGACGCGCTTGCCCGCGCGCTCGACGGCGACGACCGCCAATCCCTCGACTCGCCGAGCGAAGGTCCTGCGGGCCGGGCTCACGGGCAAGGGCTTGACGTCGCTCCGGCTTGGGAAGTGAACTCGAACCAGGACGCAACCCGCGACAGCCGCGATCCCTCGGCGCATGGTCTCGACCTCGGGCAGCTCTGGCACAGGCGCGCCTCCGGGCGGCACCCTACCCGACCCCAGGGCCCGCTCACTCGGCCCTCAGAGTCAGCCACCCCCGTCGCTCAGGACCCAATCCAGGGCCATTTCGTGGAGCCGATTGCGCTCGGACTCGAACCGACCGAATCAACTCACCCCTCCCGCCCGACTTCACCAGCGATCAGGGGGCCGAAGCGGAGCCTGCTTTTGTTTCGAAGCCCCAGCGACCGGCGGCGGCGCTAAACCGTTTAAGCTCTGCGCTTTAGCTCTCCCAGCGGAGCGCTGGACCCGGTTGCACGGCTCGCACGGGACGCCTAATCTGCCTCCGTTGCAACATGGGGTCCCCGGGGGTCGTCCTCCCAGAGGTCCTCGCCCATTCTGCGACGCCGGAAGGAAGACACATGCTCCCAGGAATCCGCTGGCGACGCCAAAGAGTGAGCCTCCGACGCGTGGGCCGAAACATGACCCTGGTCGAGCTCCTGGTGGCCGTCGCCCTGAGCGTGATCCTGATCGGCGTCATGACCTTCGTCTGGATCCAGTCGAACAAGATCTTCAGCACCCAGCTGAACCGGATCGAGACCTACCAGCGCGTGCGCGTGATCATGGACACCCTGGAACGCGACCTGGCCAACACCCAGTTGACCAGCGACATGGAGTTCTACACAGATACGGACCAGGACGGCTTTTACAAAGACCCGTCGAACGGCGGCGTCGACCTGGCCATGCCAGCTTCCAAGGGTGGCGGCAACTTCCGGGACCCCAACGACGAGACCGACCCGCTCCTCGGCCAATCCGAGTTCGGCCTCGACGGTGGCGACGACCTCAACCAGCCCCTCTTCACGCGGGCTCCCACGATCATTTCACCTGACCCGTACGAGATCACGACCGACGGCTACCTCGACATTCGCAGCTACTGGCGCGACGAGGTCTATGTGCGCTCGTTCATTACGATCGGCGACAAGAACCGCCCAGCCCTGATCCACTACCGCCTCGTCCAGACCAGCCCGGGTGGGCGCTCCATGCTTCGCCGCCGAATCTGGTTCGTCGACTCGACCACGGGCACCGTCACGGACGCGACCGACCAGTTCTCGATCCTGGCGGCCGATATCTGCGACCTGAAGGTGGGTTTCCTGTTCAAGCCGAACCCGCTCTCGGGCGACTTGAACAGATATCACGTCGCTCCCACCAGCGGCGGCTACACCCAAACCCAGCACAACGACCTCCTCGACTACGACCATAACCGTGGGTTCGTGAGCACCTTCGACGGCCGTGCAACGCCGACCGCCGTCGAGCCGCTGAGCGCCCAGCACACCGGCGCGCTCAAGTTCCAGACTAGCGTCGGCTTCCAGTTCGAAGGCAACGCTCGAATCGAGGAGCGGGACCTCGGCCCCGTCGCACTCCGCGGCCTGAGCGGTGACGTGTCGACCGCCCTAGACACCCTCAACTTCGGGCCGGCCCCGACCGGCTTCCCCGACTACGACAACTTCGACTTCCGCGGCGTCCGGCCCGGCACTCGGATCCTGGTCTACGACGCAACCGACGACGACACCAATGTGGTCACGACTAATCGCACCGCAGGCAACCGCTTCGCGCCGCGGCTGCTCACGATCGAGACGGTCCCAGCCGAGGGCGCCACGGTCAACAACAGCGTCGACAGCTACGTCAGCCTCCAGTTCCTCGAGCCGATCAACTTCAGCCGACTCCGTGCGAGTTGGTTGGGAGCCGAGGAGACGGTCATCATCACCGCGACCGACTACAAGCACGCGGCCAACCCAGGGTCGAGCAACCTCTGCGGCCCGGCCCGGACCGTCAGCGCCTCCTTCAACGTCCACTATCGCGTCGGCTTCCTCCCCGCAGCGTTCATCATTCGGATGTCCGTCGACGATCGGAACAACCAGAAGGTGATCCCCATGGAGCGCGTCATTCGGCTGCTCCAGCAGTAGACGCGGCTGCGGCGCCAAGACTCCGCGACCCGCCTCCTCCGCTCGGCTCGGATAGTCTCCTCGTATGGATCTCAGTCTGAGCCCTACGGGCACCTTGAGCGACACTCTGTTGGCCCCGTCGGTCACCGTCTCGACCCTCCCCGGTCTCGCCTCGCTGGAGACCCGCGGCATCGCTGAGCGCTTGAGCCTCCTGGCTCACCTCGAGGGAGACGACGCAGAGCGGTACGTGGTCGGTAACGAGGTCGGACGCGGAGGAATGGGTGTCGTCCACAGCGCCGCGGACCTCGACCTGGGCCGTGAGATCGCGGTCAAACACCTCAAGGAGGGAAGCCACGGTACGGAGCGCTTTCTCCGCGAAGCCCAGATCACGGGCCAGCTCGACCACCCTGGAATCGTCCCGGTCCATGACCTCGGATACGCGAAGGAGGGAGGCCTCTACTACGTCATGCGGCTGGTCCAGGGGGGCCTGGACCTACGTAAGCTGATCGGCCGCTTGCGCTCAGGCGACGAGCAGGCCCACGAGAGCTTCAGCTTCGAGCGCCGAGTGCGAATCGTGCAGCAAGTCGCCCAGACGCTCCACTTCGCCCACACGCGCGGCGTCATTCACCGCGACGTGAAGCCCGAGAACGTGCTCCTCGGCCCGCTCGGAGAGGTCTACCTCGTCGACTGGGGGGTCGCGCGGCTGAGCGCAGACACGCCCGAGGAGACCCCAGACTTGAGCGAGCTCGGCCCGATCCGAGTCGACCTCGACCACCCCACGACCCAGGAGGGCGCTCTGATCGGAACGCCCCTCTATATGGCTCCTGAGCAGTTCTCGGGACAGGTCACCTCACGAAGCGACGTTTACTCTCTGTGCGCACTCCTCTACGAGTTGCTCTCGTTGCGCCACTACCTGGGAGAGCCCGCCGAGACTTTCATGGAGCTGGTCATGCGCGCCAAGGGGGCCGTCCCCGCCCCTGCCGAGTCGTTCAGCGAGAGCCCCAACGGGCGCGTGCCTCGCGCCCTCTCTCTGATCTGCGAACGCGGCCTCGCCAAGGACCCCGCCGAGCGCTTCGCCTCCGCGCTCGAGCTCGAGGAGGCCCTCGAGACCTGGCTAGAGGGGCGAAGTCCCGTCGTGTGCGGGACGACAGGCCTGGTGCGTAGCCTGCACGCCTGGCGACGCGCGGTTGAACGCGCGCCCCAAGTCATGACTCGACTGAGCGTGGTGTTCGTCGGGCTCGCACTCCTGAGCCTCAGCTTGCACGCTCTCCAGCTAGGACTCTGGCTCGCCAACCGCTGACCGGAGTCGCTCATTTTTTGAGGAGCTTCTCCACCAAGGCCTCCGCCTCCTTCCAACGCTTCTCGCTCAGCAAGAGGGGGAGACCTTGGACCTGGGCGCCAAAGCGAGCCCGCTCCCGGCCCTTGAGGCCCTTGACGTGACGCTGCATGCGCTCGAGGCTCCGCCGAAGCGAGACGGGTGCTGTGGACAAGTCCGGCCCGCGACCTCGAACTCCAAGCTGCGCGTCCTCGCGGCCTGTCTCGGCGCGGGTCAGGGTCAGGCCGAACCCGAGTGGGCCCTTGACGTCTTGGTCCCGCCCCGCGAAGAGCTGCCGGAAGCGATTCGCCTCGTCGGCGCCTCTCCAGCGAAGCGAGTAGCGCCCTTGCGCGACCAGAACCAACCTCTTGACGCCCTTCGCGTCCACCGAGAGCGAGCCTCTCCAACTCAAGGTCTGGTCGTGCTTGAAGCGGCCCACGAGTTCGCTCCTGAGGTCCGACTCACCAGAGATCTTGACTTCACCCCCCACGCCGGCCTCGAGGATCAGCGTGAGCTTGCGCTTGGTCGTCTCGCCCTTGAGGGGGTTGTCGAGGAGCCTCACGTCCTTGGGGCCGAGGTGCGCCTCTCGGATCAGCGCCTCCGCGAGGAGGGCCGGAACAGCGACTCGCTCTCCTGCCAGAGCTCGGCGTGCCAAGCCGGCGAGGCGGACGCTCAAGGCGCGCGGAAGCTCGGTCTCCTCTTGCATGTAAATCTGCTCGCGACAATCTGGTCCAAGCCTCGTCGGCTCGCCGGCGGCGTTTAGGCTGCGCCCGTAGACCCAGCCGACGAGGGATCCCCGCTGGGGCAAGGGTTGGTTGGGACACTTGCCCGGGGCGCAGACGCCCTTTGGGGGAACGGGGCCTGGCTCGATCGGGGCAGCCTTGAACGCAGCCAAGGTCCGATCGAGGAAGGCGTGGAATGCAGGCTCGTCCTCGAAGACCTGGATCCACTCGAGGACTCTGCCCTTCGCGTTGACGACACACAACCCCTGCGGGACCACCTTCGGCGAGGTCTCGGGCGGCTTCTGACGCCGGAGCGCCTCATAGACCTGCGACTCCAGTCGGTCCCGAGTGCTCAGGATGAAGGGAACAGTGATCCCGACGGGTATGAACTCCTGCACGATTCGCTTTCGCACGCTTGGTAGGGAGAAGACCTCCTCCCGAATCGCCTCCGCGAAGATTCAGCAGCGTCCGGTGGGATCCCCCGCTATGGCATAGACGAAGAGCGGCTTGTTCTTTGCCAGCGCCTCTCGAGACGCCTTCAACAAGCACCGCCGCCAGGGGATCTGCGACCAAGCTGCGGCGTTGCGCAGTTTCTGGACCTCTCGCTCGAGGTTGGCAACCTGAGCCGAAGCCACGCTTCCACACAGGACGAGGATCGAGAGAGTGAGCGTGATCCGCACGGGGTCCTCCAAGCGACACCTTGGGCTCCGCTGCCGAGGGCATCTAGGCGCCAGTCTAGAACACGCGGTCTATACGCGCCCTCGGTAGGCGAGCGAGAGGGGCTCTGCCCTCCCTCGGGCTCGACTCACGAAGAGATCGCGTGACGGCAGGCGCTGGGGCGGTATGGGCGAGCGGCTTGGGCAGCGCGCGCGAGTCGCTGGGCGGCCGCCAAGAACCGCCGCGCGATCTGGAGTTCTCCCAGCGCGAGATACGCCACAGCTACGGCCCGAAGGCTAACCGGACAAGGAGAGCTGAGCGCCTCGAATCGCCGAAGGAGGGACAGCGCCCCCAGCGGGCTGTCGGCGGCGCTGCGTTGGGCGGCGCCCAAGAGGAGCTGAGCGAGGTAGAGCTCAGCGCAGCGCCCATAGCGCTCGGCTGCGCCGCGGGGGTCTGAACGCAGGAGCCGATCACCGCTGACCTGCGCTCGGGCGGCCAGGCGCGCGTGCCTGCTCACAAGATCCCAGGGAGCAGGCGTGCTCGCCCGGCCATGGCCACCCGCCAGGCCTCGAGCCCGGAGAGGGAGGCCTCCTCGGTCTTGATCCGCCGCCACAAGACGATCGCGTTGAGCAGACTCAACCCGAGGGCCGAGATCCAGGCCGTATGGAGCAAGGGCAGCGCCGCGATCTCGAGGATCACGACCAAGTAGTTCGGGTGGCGAATCCACGCGTAGGGGCCGCTTGTCACGATCTGCCCCTCGTCTGGGACCACGACCCGCACATTCCATGCGCGCCCGATCGTGGCGAGGGTCCAGACTCGCAGCGCCGTCGCGAGGAACAAGACCCCACCCGCCACCCCTGCCAGCACCGGGAGGAAGGGGCGCCCGAGGAGCGCGACCTCTACCAGAGGGGCCGCGATGAGCCCGACGTGCAGGACGACCATTAGGGGGAAGAGCGTCGGCTCGGCCACCAAGCGTGAGCCTCGGCCACGCAGTCGAGCCCACGATACGCAGACCTCCACTAACCGAAGCGCGGCCACCACGATCAGCAGCGCGCCAAACAGGGCTTGGGAGCTCATGCGGCGGCTCCCGAGCGGACGCGGGGCTGGGGACGGAGGCCGGGGAAGAAGGGGACCACCTCTTGATAGCGGCGGAACTCCTCGCCGTAGAGCGCCTCGTAGCGACGCTCCTTGACCAGCGGGCCCAGCGCGCAATACCCAGTCCAGATCAACGCGATCGCGAGATGATCGGGCGTCCAGACGGGTCCTGTCCAGAGTGTGAGGGCGAACGCTAGGTAGACCGGCTGGCGACAGACCTTGAAGCTCTTCTGCTGAGGAAAGGGCGGATAGGTCGGCTGCTTCCCGCGAGCCAGCGAAAACCAGCCGAGGTAGCCAAGCTGTGTCCCGAGTCCCGCGTCTCCCATGGTCTTGACGACCAACACCCAGGAGACGCCGTAGGCCACCTGAAAGCCGATCCGAGCCGCACCGACCGGCTCGAACCAGACGATCCCGCTCGGCGACCAGAGCGTGAACACCGCGAGCAGCTGAAGCGAGGCGAAAGTCGCAAACAAGGTCGTCGCGAGCGGGCGCCCCAGGCCGGCGGGGGCCAAGCGCGCCAGCAGGGGTCGTCCGCGCTTGGAGAGCACGTAGGAGTGGACCAAGGGGAACTGCAACACGAGCGCCGCGTTCGCGGCCACTGCGGCCCACCCTCGAAAGGGTCCCTGACCCGACTGAAGGCCCTCGTGGAGCGCGTAGACCATGGCCGCCACGCCAGCCAAGAAGGAGAGGTGGCAGACCGCTCCGTAGAGGAGAGCGAGGAGGCGAGCGCGGGTCGAGAGCGAGTCGTTCATGGCCGGCCACGCGCACGTCGCAGTCCAATCTCAACCCTCGCTAGCCCACATCAAGCCGCCCGGGTCCTTGTGACTCTTACAAGCGCGCCGTCGTTCCTACAGGCGAGACACCCCTACTCTGGGGAAGAGTGCTCCTTGCTCCCGGCACAGAGGGACTTGAGAGCCCCGAGGCCTGGCCCCGGTCTTGCGGCGGGCCGAGCATGAACTACGACGCAATCGTGATCGGAGCTGGCCCGGCTGGCTCCTCGTTAGCCCTCCACCTCGCGCGCCAAGGGCGCCGCTGCGCGCTCATTGACGGGGCGACCTTTCCGCGAACGAAGGTCTGCGGTGAGGGAATCATGCCCCACGGGATCGCGGCCCTGCGCCGGCTGGGGATCGAACCCCAGGGCGCGGCCTTCGGCGGTCTGAGGTATGTCCTCAGCGACGGAACCCAGGCCGAGGGCCGCTTCCCCGACAGCTTGACCGGACTCGGAGTTGAACGAATCTGGCTCGACGCCGAGCTCGTCAAACGCACCGAAGCCGAGCCGCGGATCGACGTCCGACTCGGGACCTGGGTCCGGCGGGTCGACCTCCCGACCGACCCCCGAGAGCGGGTCGCCGTTCACCTCGGGGGAGAGGTCCTGACCTGCGAAGTGCTGATCGGAGCCGACGGTGGCCGCTCGCGGA
>JAESQQ010000637.1 GCA_016765095.1 Planctomycetota bacterium
CCCTACTCGAGCGTGTTGCGAGCCGCCACGGAGGGCCATTGGAGCTCGGCTCGGGCGCCCCCCTTGCAGGCGTGCCAGTGCGATCTGTAGGGTGCGGGGTTTAGCCCCGCCCGACGCTTGTTGCCGCGTGGCCTAAAGCCCTCGTCGCAACCGCCTCCCTCACGAGCACGACCACGATGGGCACGGGCACGACTGTCGCTCATGCAAGGCGCCACAAGATGGGCACAGCTCCGGGCGTGCCCGTGCCCGGTTCTTCGGCTGGGGTGTACCGGTATTCTGAATACCGGTATTCTGATGCGAGCGGGGCTAGCCCTTCGCCAGGCGTTCGATCCAGGCCTCGGCTTGATCGGGGGTGAGGACTTCGACGTCGACGCTCGGGGCCAGCCCCGCGAAGATTCGGTTGACGCGCCAGCCTCGCTCGTAGGACGGGGGCCCGAGGACGACGACCCGGAGCGGCGGCTCGCCTTCGGCCTCGAAGGGCTCTATGTCCGCCGGCCGGCCCTCGTTCCAGATCCAGTCTTCTTGGGGGACTTCGCTCGGGAGCTTGCCGTCTGGGGAAATCGCTCGCCAGGTGTAGAGGTTCCAGAGGCCCGTCACCGGGGGACCCTCTTGGTGCCCCTCCCCACGAGCAATCGCGAGCGCGGCCTCGGTCGGTCGCTCGCCGGGCAGACCCCAGGACGTCTCGTCCGCGGAAATCAGGGCACCGCCCAAGAGAAGGTGGAGCTGGAAATTGTCTGCGACTCCAGAGATTCGAACCCGATACCCCTGCTGGGTCGAAGGGTGGAGGACGAGGAGCGGCTCCTCGTCGAGGAGGTCGAGGGCCATGACGAGGAACCCTTCGTAGCCAAGCGCCGCGCGCGCCTGAACGTAGAGCCCCTCATTGGCTCGCGCGAACGCTCGCAGCTCTTGGCTTCGAGTCAGGCAAGCGATCGCGGGAAGGCACCAATTCTCCAGGGACTCAAACGCCATAGCTCCTGCCATGTCTCCCTCCGAGACCTCCTGGGCGACGGAGAGAGGAACCTCCCGATCCCCCATCCAGACCGTCGCCTCGTGCTCGCACTGCTCGCCGTGGTCGTGGCTGTGGTCGTGGTCGTTGGGCTCCTCGTCGTCGGAGGGTGGCGGGAGCTTGGCTCGGCAAGCGTCCTGGAGCCGGCGGCTTTCCCGGAGGATCGGAGTCAGCCTCCCCAAGATCGCCTCGCCGAGAGGTCCGGTTGGCGCGCCGCTCTCCACCAAGGCGCCCCCGGTGATCGCAGCCACTCCCCCCGGACCCGGCTGGAAGTCACCGTCGCCGAGTGACTCCGCGATTCTCGCAGCCGCTAGAGCGAGCTCTTCAGGGTCCGCCCCACCCGTCGCTTGGTGCACGTCAACTCGACGCTCGTGGGCGGCTTCAAAGTCGCTCTCCGGATCGTGGAGGGCCGAGAGGAACAGGGTCACGGCGTTCGCAAGGTCACTCATGCCGCGCAGTCTAGGTCCTTCGCTGGCCAGGAGCGGGGAGGCGTGAGCCGAAGCGGGTCAGCGCCGTTCGCGCGTGTACTCGGTTTGGAGCGTCAACTCCTCCCCCAAGCAGAGGAGACGTTCGAACCGGAACCGCTCGCCCTGCTTGGGAATCTCGATCCGGATCGGGAGGCGGCCGCCGTCGTCTTCTTGAGCGAGCAGCCGCGGGGGCGAGGGCGGAGCCCCGAAGGGATCGCTGGCCCCACGCCCGCCGCCGCCCAAATTGTCTTCGAGGCTCATCATTTCCTCGGACTCGAAGTCCATTGCCTGGGCAATGTTCTCGACCCCCATAGCCTCCATTGAAGGGGCTGCCTGCCTCGAGCGCGCGGCCATTCGCGCGGGCGGGTGGATGCTCGGCCGAGGGTCCTCCTGAACCCAGCGGCTCATGAGATCGGCGCGGGTCACCAGCGGGTTCTGAAATCCGTCGACCTCTCGCAAGCTGCCCTCGAAGTCGTCATAGACATAGCCGCGCGGAAGGTGCAGGTCGCAGGTCAGATAGGCGACCGGGAGCTCGACGCGCGGGAGTTCGATCTCGAGGGCCCCCCGCTCGCTGAGCGCGACGAGCGGAGTCCGGGTTACGAGTTCGACCGTAAAGGGACTCTCGGCCTCGCTCGGGCTCGAGGCCCGGCGCAGCGGGATCAAGACCACGTGCTCACCGCCTTGGGCTGGCTTGACCGGCTCCTCCTCCAAGAGCGCAGAGAGAAGCTCCTCGTCGGGGCCGAGCTCAACGCGCAAGAACTGCTGCTGGGCGTTGCGGACCGTGTAGCGACCCTGGACGTAGCGCTGGCCGTCCTCGGTCACCAGCACCAAGAACGCAGCCCGATCCACGACGGTCGTGAGGACGGGGAGCTCAGGGTGCTTCGTGACGAGAAGCTCGACTCTCGGTTCGGTCCCCGCGTAGTGGAACGCGTGCAGGATCGCCCGGCTCGCACGCCGCGAGAGCTGCGGGGGGAGCTCGCGCGGGTCGACCCGACGAGCGCCCTCGATCACGGGCGTCGTGACGTCGACGTTCGTTAGGGGAGCGAGCGCCAAGTGCCCCTGGTCACGGAGCGCGCCGACCAGGCGAGGCGCGCGGAGAGTGGCCTCACCGGCTTCGCTCAGCTGCGCCTCCGAGTGGACTTCGATCCGAACCGAGCCTTCGACGGCCTGCTCGAGGAGGACGCGGAGCCGCTCACAGTCCCCCTCGTCGCTTGAGTCCTGGTGGACCATTCCTGGCGCGCTGACGTCCGTCACGACTTGTCCGGGAGGGACGTCGATCGTGAAGGTCCGAACGGGAGCCCGGAGGACGTCGATCTCGAACAGGCTTTGGAACCGGACGGTGCCGTCGCCGACCTGGGCCAGGGTTTGGACCTGGGCTTGGAGGACAGGCTCGACGGTCTCCTCGGCGCTCGGCTCCTCGGGCAGGGTCAGCGTCCAGCGAATCTCGACGCGGGCCGGCGCTGGAATCGAGGCGGTCAAGCGAGTGGCCTTGCCCTCGCGTCGAACGTCCTGGCAAACCACGGGCTGAATCGCGAGGTCGAGCTCGTCCTCACCCGGGAGGAGCAGGTCGAGTTCGAGGGCAGGCGCGCTCGGGAGGCCGAACGCCAACCCGCTCTGGGCGGCGTTGACCACCAGCGGCACGCAGATTTCGAGTTCGAGGGACGCCCGCTGGGGTCCTTCCATGAGGATCCCGAGCTGGTTTCCGCGGCCCGTCAGCGTCGCGGCGTGCCCGTCGAGATCGGCGCGTGAGATCGCGAGCTCGCCCTCGACGAGGGGCACAAACACCCAGCCCGACGCCAAGACTTCGATCGAGGTCGTGAGCGTCAGCCGCGCCGCCTCCCTCTCGACTCTCCCCTCGCCGCGAACGGAGCCGACCACGTAGGGCACCGGGACGGGCTCGGGCGCCGACTTGGGACCCGCCGCCAAACGAGCTTCGAGGAGACCCTTGAAGTCCCGCCAGTCGAGCTCGACCTCGCAGCCTGGCAGCTCTGGGAGGCCTTTGGGCGCAGGTGGCGGGGGTGGAGTGATCTCGCCCTTGCGCGCCGGCGCAGCCTTCTTGCTCTTGGACTTCATAGGCGGCGCCTCCGGCGCTTGTATTCCCAGGCCAGAGCCTCGGGCGGCTCAACGACCAGCGACTTCTCGAAGCGGTGCTCGAGCCCGCGCTCGAGCGCAGGCAGCCGAATCGGGAGTTGACCCTCGCCGCCGAGACCTGCGGCCGCGCCGGGGCGCGCGCGGGGCATGGCGATCGCTTGCTGCGCCAGGTTGCTGCTCGGGCCGATCTCGCTGACTGGATCTGGGGGGTGGAAGCCTCGCGAGAACGCATCAACCCGCGAGAGGCCGCCTTCGAAGTTGAAGTGACGGAAGCGCTCGGGGAGGAACAGAGCGAGTGAGACGTGAGTCTGGGGCAGGTCGAGGGCGGGGAGCGGGAGCGAGACCTGCCCGTGATCCTCGAGGGCCGGGAGTCGAAGGAGGTAGGCCAACTCGACCTCGAACGGTGCGTCGCGGCCTTGCAGGAGCGGGATCAGCGCGCCCGAGCCCTCCTTGCGCGCAGAGGGCCGGACCGGGTTCCCGCCGCAGTAGGCGCTCCAGAGCTCTGCTCCCTCGGGGAGGCCGAGTTCGAGGTGGGTCCGCGCGTTGTTACGGAGCGCGAGGTGCGCCTTTACGAACAGCTTGCCCTCCGCGAGGAACAGCGCGCGCAGGTGGGCGTGATCGCAGGTCGCGACCAGGACCGGAGCGTCCTTGTGGCGCCGGAGCGTGAGCCCGAGCGTCGGGCAGGCGCGCACGAACTTGAACGCCAGCAGGGTCTGAGCGCCAGGGAGGGAGGCGCCCGGGCGCCAGCTCAGCTCAGAGGGATCGACCCGCGTCGCGCCCTCGAGGCTCGCGAGCTCGATCTCGACTCGCGGGCCAGCCTCAATCGCGACCGTTCCTCGCACACGGTGCCCAGCGGGGAGCGCGAGGACCGGAGCCTCGACGTTCTCAAGATCGGGGTCGGTTGGGACTTCGCCGCGGACCTCGAACACTGCCTGACCGAGGAGGTCGTGGGTGAACCGAACCCGGAGGTGCTCGCCGTCTTCGTCGCGAGCCGGGCGCGCGTCGCGGACGATGTCACCGGTTGTCTGGTGGAGGAGGAAGCCCGGCGGAAGAACGAGCTGAACTCCCGCCAAAGGTCCTCCGCTGACTTGGATTTCGACTCGCGCCCGAAGCTCAAGCGAGCGCTCGCCGACGCTGATTTTGGTGTGCACAGCGCCGCCCAGCAGCGCGGGCCGACGCGAGACCTCGACTCGCTCGGTCTCGGGTCGCCAGCCGAAGCGGATCCGGTCCGTGGGAGGGAGCGAGACCTCGACCGCTCGCTCGCCTTCGACCTCCTGCTCGCTGAGCCCGAATCCAGGAGTGCAGGTTGGCAGCACGTCTCGGCGCAGTCCGCGGACGCTCAGCCGAGTCACGGGCGAGCGCGGCGTCGAGAAGCTGAAGCCCTGCGCTAGAGGGTCCTCGCCGGTCAGCGCGATCAGGAACGAGACCTCGACCACCTGCTCGCCGTGGGCCTCCTCCGCACCGAGGCTGAGCCCAATCCACTCGTCGAGGGGCGAGAGCGCGACGCCCTCGCCGTTGAGCGAAGCCGACTGGATCGCGACTTCGCTCGGGCGCAAAAGCGCGAGCTGGACGTAGCCACAGCGGGCCAATCCTGTGAACACGAAGCGGGCTTGGACTCGAGCGTGGTCGCCCACGAGCACGGCTTGGTAGTCGGCCTGGCTGAGCGCGAGGGGCTGGGGGGGGGCGAGCGCAGTC
>JAESQQ010000638.1 GCA_016765095.1 Planctomycetota bacterium
CCCCTCCCCTACGAAAGCATTGGGGTGTACCGCAACTTGTGATGGGCAGCATCTAGGTTGCCGCCAGCTTGGTTGCGCGAAGGCGAGCCAAGGTGATTCCCACCAAGCCGATTCCGACCCACGTCGCGGCGAGGGCTCCGTGGCTCGCCAAGCGGTGAAGCATTCCGGGGGTCCCGCAGTGGGCGTCGAGGGTCACGCCGCCCAGCGCGCCACCGGCCGCGAGGGCCAGCAGGAGCCCTGAGCCGATCGCCGCGCCGCGCGGGGCGCGGTTGAGGAGGAACCCCAGCAAGAGGACGGGGAGCCCGAATATGCAGCCGACTCCAAAGCACACTCCGCCAGACTTGCTGACGCCTTCAAACGCCGCCGGAAGCGCGGAGATCGCGAACGGAAAAGCGACGGCCAGGCCAACGAGGCCCCACCAGAGCCAGCTCGGGAGCGAGGGCTGGTGAATCGGGCGCAAGGATTGCCAGAGCGCGACGAGGAGGATCGCGGCCAGGCCAGTCAGACTCAGAGCTGCGCGGGCTGCCTCTAGGTGACCCCAAGGGGCGATCGCCCAGACCGCCGCCAGGACGACTCCAGCCACGACGACCAGCAAGCCGCGACGACGTCCGGTCGGCCAGGCCCGCAGGTTGGCCAGCGCACCTGTCTCTCCCGCTAGCTCGGCTTGGAGCCCGGCGAAGCCTGCGTCGAGGTCCAGGGCGGGGACCCCAGGCGCGGCCGGGCCGAGTCCCGCCAACTCCTGGCAAGGAGGGCATTCGCTGAGGTGATCCGAGCACGAATCTAGGCTTTCCCCGGCGCGCACTCGCGCCTGGACCTCAGCACACCTGTCATTGAGCAGCGAATCGCTCACAGCACTCCCGAGGGCATTACTCCGCCCCCCCAGCCTGGTTACGGTCTGCCAACAATTCTCTGAGGGCCTTGTATCCCCGGTGCGCGCGGACTTTGACCGCGCTCAGCGAGGCGCCCACGGTCTGAGCGACTTCAGCGAAGGGCAAGCCCTCAAACCAGTGCAACTCGATCACCTCCCGAGTGCCGGCAGGCAACTTCGCGAGGGCTTCGCGCACGGCGGCTTGCTCCTCCGAGCGCTCCAGCGGGCTCCCAGGTCCGGGGTCGTTCCCGGCCGGATCGATCTCGCCCAACTCGCTGGCGGGCCGGCGGGCCACGGTCCGAAAGTGCTTCCGCTTGAGGTTGAGCGCGATCGTGAACAGCCAAGGCCGGAGGAGGGCGCCGGTCCGAAAGTCGTTTCGTGCGCGGTGGAGGTGGAGGAAGGTCTGCTGGACGAGGTCGGCCGCTTCTTCCTGGCGGAACAGCGAGCGCCGCATCAACCCCTGGAGGCGAGGCGCGTAGCGGCGGTACAGCTCCTGGAAGGCCTCGGTGTCCCCGGCCTGGTAGCGCGCCATGAGCTCTTCGTCGCTGGGTTCCACGAGGGACGGAGGTTAAAGGGGGGGGAGGGCTGGGGCTACTGCTGGGCGGGCGTGTTTGTGGGAGCTACCCGCCTGCGCTTCGGAGAAGAAACACGGAGTATCAACAGGGAATATCAACGGGAATAGGAATGGATCGCGCAGGAAGGGCCGGGCAGAACCAGTGAAGACGCCCTCGCTTGAGGCGAGGGCGTCTGTTGGGTTCGAGTCGGTCCGCGTTGGGAGCGCTACTCTTCGCCTTCGGTCTTCTTGGCGGCCGCCTTCTTGGTGGCCTTCTTCTTGGTGGTCGCCTTCTTGGTGGCCTTCTTCTTGGTGGCCTTCTTGCCCGGGGCCTTGCCGAGGTTCTGGCAGACCTCGAGCAAGAGCGCGTTCATGCGCTGGGCGAACCCGGCGGGGTCCTTGATCTTGCTGCCCTCGGTCAGGAGCGCCTGATCGTAGAGGAGCTCGATCCAGTCGCGGAGCTTGGCCTGGTGAGCCTCCACGCCGACGAGTCCCTTGAGGACGTCGATCAGTGGGTGCTTGGCGTTCAGCTCGAGGGTCCGTCCGCCAAAGCCGGGAATGCCTGCTCCTGCGCCGGCCGCGGACAGGATCCGCTCCATGTTGGCGCCAGCGGCGTGCTCGCCTGAGACGAGGCACACCGGGGAGTCCGTCAGGCGATCCGACATGCGGATCCCCTGAACGCGCTCGCCGAGGACGCTCTTGGCCGTCTCGATCAGAGAGCCGAAGGTCTCGTCGCGCTCCTTGGTCTGCTCTTCGGTCTTCTCGTCGAGCTCGATCTCGCCCTTGGTGGCCGAGACGAGCTTCTTGCCCTCGAACTCGGGGAGCGAAGTCGCGACCCACTCGTCGACGGGGTCGGTGAAGAACAGGACCTCGTAGCCCTTGGCCTTGAGCCCCTCAATGTGAGGGCTGTTGCGGAGGAAGTCGGCGTCGGGGCCGGTCACGTAGAAGATCGACTCCTGGTCGTCTTTCATCCGCGAGATGTAGTCGGTCAGGCTGGTCGGCGTGTCCTGGGTGCTGCTCGCGTAGCGGAGGAGACCCGCGATCCGGTCCTTGTTGCCGAAGTCGCTGTGGATTCCCTCCTTGAGGACCTTGCCGAAGTCGCCCCAGAAGCCGAGGTAGTCCTCGGGCTTTTCGCTCGCGAGCTCCTCGACCATGGCGAGGACTTTCTTGGTGACCTGCTTCTTGATCTGACCGACGAGGCGGTCTTGCTGGAGCACCTCGCGGGAGACGTTGAGGGGCAGGTCGTCGCTGTCGACCACTCCGCGCACGAAGCGGAGGTACTCGGGGAGGAGCGCCTCGCAGTCGTCCATCACGAACACACGCTTGACGTGCAGCTTGATCCCAGAGGCCGAGTCGCGCATGTGGAGGTCGAAGGGGGCCCGCTTGGGGAGGAACAAGAGCCCCGTGAAGAGCTGGCTGCCCTCGATCGTGAAGTGCGTCCGAGCCAGGGGTGGCTCCCAGTCGTGGCTGACGTGCTTGTAGAACTCCTCGTACTGCTCGTCGGTGATCTCGTCCTTGGAGCGAGTCCAGAGCGCCTTGGCCTTGTTGACCGTCTCGGTCGTGGTCGAGGTCTCGGCCTCCTCGCCTTCGCCCTTGGTCTCGGTCCGCTCGAGCTTGATCGGGTAGCCGACGAAGTCCGAGTAGCGCTTGATCAGGTTGCTGAGGCGATACCCGTCCGCGAACTCTTTCTGGTCGTCCTTGAGGTGGAGCACAATGCTCGTCCCGCGGCCCTCACGCTCGCCCTTTTGAATCGTGAAGTCGCCCTTGGCCTGGCTGGTCCAGACCCAAACTTCGTCGCTCTTGGCCGCACGCGAGCTGACGCTGACCTCTTTGGCGACGAGGAAGGCCGAGTAGAACCCGACCCCAAACTGCCCGATCAGGTTGGAGCTCTCAGCGCTGTCGCTCTTCGCCAGCGCCGCCGCGAAGTCCTTCGAGCCAGACTTGGCGATCGTGCCCAGGTTTAGGGTCAGCTCCTCCTTGGACATTCCGATCCCGTTGTCTGTGATCGTGATCGTTCCGGCGTCTGCGTCCGTCGAGATCAGGATCTCGAGGTCGGTGTCCTCGCCGAGCAGGTCGTGGTCGGTCAGGCTCTTGATCCGAGCCTTATCGAGGGCGTCGGACGAGTTGCTGACGAGCTCGCGAAGGAAGACCTCCTTCTTGGTGTAGAGCGAGTTAATGACGAGGTTGAGGAGCTCGCTGGTCTCGGCCTGGAACGAGTGGCTCTCGAGGGTGGCGGTGTCTGCCATCTTGACGGCCTCCGGGGTAGGGGTGGCGAAATCGCGGCCCCGTTCGCCTCTCGTCCCCTGAAATAGAAGGACTTGTGAGCTTTGCGGGCAGCGTGCGCTACCCCCTCCGCAAGTCAGCGGCCAAAGCGAGTTCAGATCCGAGCCTGGCCCCCCACCCGCCGGCCTGCTTCACTGAGGGCATGCCCGAGCGCGTTCCCGCCGCCACTCTCCTCCTCCTCCGCCCCGCGCCGGACGGAGTCGAGGTCGCGCTCCTCCGCCGCAACCCCAAGCTGCCCTTTCTGGGCGGATTCTGGGTGTTTCCCGGGGGTCGCTGCGAGTTGAACGAGGACCCGGCCGCAGCCGCAGCCCGAGAGGCCTTTGAGGAGACGGGAGTTCTCCTCGGGGCCCGGCCTGGACCGCCAGACGTTGAGCAGGCCCGGACGGACTTGATCCGGGGCGAATCCGGCTGGGAGGGCGAGTGGGCGGACCGTGGCGCGGATTTGGTCCGCTGCGGGCTCTGGTTGACGCCGCCCTTTAGCGTCCGGAGGTTCGAGACGGTGTTTTTCATGGCCTGGGCTCCCACTGGCGCTCAGCTCGTCCCGCCGCCCGCAGCAGCGGATCCCCGCGGACCGGAGCTCCTGGAGACGGTTTGGATTCGACCCACAGCAGCGCTCGAACGCTGGGCCCGAGACGAGTGGCTCCTCGCACCGCCGACTCGGGTCACGCTGAGCGCGCTCGCGGATCAACTCGGGACCGAGGCGGCCCCCGAGCAGACGATCTCCTGGCTCGAAGGCGTGGCTTCAGCAGTCGCCGCGAGCCATCCTGAAAACGCGGAGTGGCCAGGCTGGATCGATTTTCGTCCCGGGATTCGGCTCCTCCCGCTCAGGACCCCGACCCTCCTCCCCGCGACCCACACCAACTGCCTGGTCGTCGGAGACGGGAGCGAAGTCGTCGCGATAGATCCCGCCTCGCCCTACCCCGACGAGCAGGAGCGACTGGCGGCGCTAATCGAAGAGCTCGCCCAAGGCGGTCAACGGCTGCGCGAAGTCATCCTGACCCACCACCACCCCGATCACATGGGCGGCGCCGCAGACCTCGCGCGTCGGTTCGGGGTCCCGATCGCGGCCCACGCCCGGACGCGAGAGATCCTCGCGGGACAGTTGGTCGTGACGCGCTACTTGGCCGACGGCGAGCTGATCGAGCTCCCGGCGGATCGAGAGGGCGCCCTCCCGCGCCGACTCCGCTGCGTGCTCACCGAGGGACACGCCGACGGACACTTGATGTTCTTCGAGGAGGTCACCCAGTGCGTGATCGCGGGCGACATGGTGGCTGGAGTCGGCACGATCCTGATCGATCCTCCCGAGGGCCGAATGCTCGACTACCTCGAGTCGCTCAGGAGACTGGCCGACCTCGGGGCGACGCTCCTCTATCCGAGTCACGGACCCCCGATCGGCGACCCGCGGGCCTACGCCGAGCACTACATAGCCCACCGACTCGGACGCGAAGCCAAGATCGTGGCCGCGCTCGAGATGACGGGGCCGAGCGAGATCGAGGGCCTCCTCCCTCACGCCTACAGCGACAAGCCTCCCGCGATCTATCCCCTCGCCAAGCGCGCGGCGTGGGCCCACTTGCTCAAGCTCGAAGCGGAAGGGCGCGCTCGGCTCGAGGGCTCGCTCTGGTCGCTCGTCACCTAGTACGGGCGCATCGCCTGAGGAGGGATTCCGCCGGTCACCTCGTGGGCGGGGAGCTGGCCTCGGGTCCAGAGCGTCCGCTCGACCATCACCTCGAAGATCGCCTCGAGCTGAGCGCGCACCGCAGGCCCCTCCAGCTCGCCGAGCGCGCGCGCGATCGCCTCGAACGTCGAGATCCGGTCCGGCTCGACTTGATGCCGGAGTCGGAAGCGCGAAGGGGGCCCTGGGGCGAGTTGAACGCAGGGGACGTCGCGAAGCCCCGGGATGCGCCCCCGCATTCGACGAGCCTGGCGCCAGGTGCCGTCTGGAACGATCAAGGTCACAGGGCGCCCCCCCTCGACGTCTTCCTTGCGCAGCGTGACGGAGTCGGGGACCGGATAGAGGAGCAGGTTCAACCGCTCGGGCGCGAGGAGGTCGTCGGTCTCGAGGGGAGCGCCTCTCCGCCCGCGCAATCGGATCTCCGAGTTGGTGAGCATCAGCGCCGCCAGGCGCGCTGTGTTGGTCGGCTTGCGCTCGTCGCTCGAGTGCGTCAAGACGACGACCCGCGTGGCGAGCTCTAGGGGCTGGATCAGCTCGCAGAGGCAGAGGCGCACGTGCATAGCGCAGCGCGGGCAGCGCGGCATCCGGCGCTTGGTGGCGGCGAAGGGGCCCGGGTCGCTCAAGAACGCTTCACAGCGAGCTACTCCAGCTCGTCTTGGATCATGCGAAGGACAGCGGCGGCGTCGAGGTCGAGTCGGGGCGCGAGCTTCGCCAAGCGACGAGCCTCGGTGGGATCGAAGATCCCGTCGGCGGCGACGACCAGGACCAAGTTCCGCACGAGGAGGTCTCGCTCGGCGGCGCGACGGCCGAGGGGAATCGGCCTTCCGCTTCTGGCGTCGCGAGCCAGGCTGAGCGCCTCGTCGTCTGAGATTCCAAACTCGCGCTGGAGGCTGGCGAGGAGCCGAGCCTCGGCCGGGTCGAGGTCATGATCCCCAATAGCGAACCATGACAGGACGCGATAGACCCGGCGGAGTCCGTTGTGGGTCACGCCTTCGGCCGTCTTGGGTCGAGGGGGGGCCGCCTTGCTGGCGAGGGACTGAATCACGGCTCGGACGTCAGCGTTGGCGCGCTCCCAGTCGAAGGCCGGCCCGAGGCGGTGCACTTCAAGCAGGTGGTCCTCCCAGGGGAACAGGCAGGAGACGCCATATCGGTCCGGGTCCGTGAGCCGGTATTCGGTCAGGACTCCCGGCTGGCGCCCGCAGGCTTGCGCGCGAGAGGCGCGGGCCTCTCGAGTCGCGACGGCGCCGCCGGGCACCGCGGCCAAGACTTGATCCCAAACGCGGTGGGCCTGGGCCTTGAGGTTCCCTTCCCCGCTTGGGTGGTGGGTGACCCAGAGCGCGGTCGCGCGGTGTCCGAAGCTCGTCCGCAAGTAGCGAACTCCCTCCCCGACGGAGGTCGGGGCGGCCTCGACGAACCCGAGCGGGCGGAAGAATCGAGCTGAACCGACCGAAATCCGTCCTCGAGGGACGCGGAGCGTGGACGGCGCGAGGACTTCGAGCTCGAGCTCGTCGAGGAGGCGCCGGACTCGCGAGAGCGGGTGGCGATCGAACAACAGGTCGTAGTCGACTTGGTCCGCCTCCGTCGCGAGGGTCAAGTCTGGCGGGAAGCTCCAGTAGGGGAAGGAAGCGTCGGGGGCGGGGCTGTAGTCGAACCCATAGGGGTCCCCGCTCCAGCTGCTCGGATCGTGGGACGAAGAGCTCTTCGCCTGCTTGATTACGGCCGCCTCTCGGACTCCCGCCGGCTGGGTCTCGTGCGCCAGGGCCCCGAGGCAGAGCGTCCCGCTCGCGGTCGGAATCAGGAGGTGGGCCCGGTAAGTGGCCCCCGCTTCCGCGCGCCGGTGCGGCTCTTTAGTCAGTCCCCACACTCCTGAGAGACCGGGGCGGAGCTCGCAAGCCACGAGGCCGCCGGAGCGCTCGGCGGCGAGGAGGCGGAGGTCCTGGCGGAAGTCTGAGAGGAGGAACCCGTCGACGAACACGTCTTGGGGCCAGCGTTCGAGGGTCGCGGCCAGCCCTCCGCAGTCCCAACTCGAGCGCTCGTCTTCGTCCTCGAGGACGCTCCAGTGATCGGGGATAGCGAGGCGGACGCCCCAGCGTCCGTCCGCTGCGCGGGGGAGGCTCACGCGGGGCTGGCGAGGCGGGCTCTTTGCGGCGCGTCGATCACCTCAACGCCGGCGTCCCTTGCGACGGGGGCGAACC
>JAESQQ010000639.1 GCA_016765095.1 Planctomycetota bacterium
CCCGTTCTCGACACCCAACTCTTCCTAGTAAAGCGGAGCACGATTCTGAGCGAGGTCGCCGTCCTAGCGGAGGGGAGTCGTGAAACTACCTCCGTGGGCGACCTCTCAGAATCGTGGCCTCCGGTTTAGGCCGAGGCCTTGGTCGGCGACCACTCGATCAGCGGGGCGTCAGCCCAGAGATGATCCAAGTCGTAGTAGCGACGGGCGTCCTCGGTGAACACGTGGAGGACCACGTCACCAAAGTCGCCGCAGATCCAATCGTCGGCGCGCTCGAGGTGCCAGGGCTGGAGCCCGACCTGCTTAACGCGAGACAAGGCGTCCTGGCCCAGGACTTGGGCGTGACGGGAGTTGAGAGCGGTCACCAGGACGAAGCACTCGATCAGGCTGTGGAGGTCCGAGACGTCCAGGATCTTGATTTCCTGGCCCTTCTTCTCGTATGCGACCTGAGCCAGCTTGAGGGCAAGTTCAGCGGCGGGGGGACGGGCGGTCATGGCGCGTCTCACTTGTTGGGGAGCGGTCGGGCGGAGGCCCACTTCGCGTCGTAGCCACCGCTGGAATGAGCGCGATGGCCTTTGCGGCCTGTCATACCACGGAAGGCGTCACGGGCAACGAACAGGACCGCCAGCGGCTGCGCCAGTGTTGGCTGGTTTCCCCCTACTAAGAACGCGCGCCAAACTGCTTTCCCTCCGAGGGAGTAGGGGCGGGGTTTACCCGGGTTTACCCCCGCCCGAGCGGTACGGCATGTAGCAAGGGCAGGCGGGGGTAAACCCCGCCCCTACAAAACCCCAAGCCCAAAGCGGTTTAGCTAGCGGTTGAGCTGGCGGAGGAGGATCTTGGCGCCGACCTCGGCTTTGCTCTTGAGGTCCGACCAGCTCCGTACGCGGCGCGCTTGGCGGGCTATGTAGCGGGGTCGGCTATAGAAGCGGCGGTGGGCCTCGCTCTGGAGCTCGCGGAGCTCGTCCTCGGTGTAGAGCTTGTTCCAGAACCGGATCCGGAAGTCCTCGCTTGGGTTCCGGGCGAACTCGCGCCAGTAGTCCGCGCTGATGTGGCCCATTTGGAGCATTGACTCGTAGAGCGCGGTCCTGGGGTAGGGCGTGCAGATCGAGAACTGGGCGTAGTCTGGGTCGAGCGAGATCGCGAAGTCGACCGTGTTCATCATCTCTTGGCGGGTCTCGGTCGGGATTCCGATCATGCAGTAGGCGAAGGATCCGATCCCCGCGTCGCGAGTCCAGCGAAAGGCCTGTGTGACCTTCTCAGGGGTGACCTGTTTTTGGAGGTACTTGAGGAGGCGCGGCGTGGCCGACTCGACGCCGTAGTGGATCCGGTAGCAGCCCGCCTCGCGGAGCGCCTTGAGGATCGCCGGCTTGACGGTGTCGACGCGGGCCGAGACCTTGAAGTGGATCTTGAGCCCGCTGGTCTTGATCATTTCGCAGATCTCGAACAGGCGGTTGCGATCGATCGTGATCGTGTCGTCGACGAAGAAGATGTCGTCGACGCCGCGCTCCTCGACGAGGTAGCGCAGTTCCGCCATGACGTTTTCGGGGGACCTCTTGCGGAACTTCGTCATGCGGATGTCGCAGAACAGGCACTTGGCGGGGCAGCCGCGGCTGGTCTGCATCGTCGCGAGCTTCTCGCCCTCGGCTGCAATGTGGTCGTAGCGGCTGAGGTCGATCAGGTGCCGAGCCGGGTTCGCGAGGCTGTCGAGGTCGTCGACTTTGTCCTGGTGGGGGTGGATGAAGTGCTCTCCGTTGGGGCGAATGAAGCCCAAGCCCGGAATCACCTCGAGCAGCTCGGGGCTTCCGCCAGCCTGGAGCGCTTCGATTAGGCGGACGAACACGCGCTCGCCCTCGCCATGGACCACCATGTCGACGCCCTCGAGGCCGAGGGTCTCCTCAGGGTAGAGCGTGACGTGTTGCCCGCCGATCACGATCTTGGTGTTGGGCAAGACTCGCTTGGCGAGCCGGACGGTCTTCCAGCAGTCGATCAAGTTGAAGGTCAGGGTGGAGATCCCTAGCACGTCGGGGGCAGCCTGCCTGAGTCGGTGCTCGAGGCCGGGGTAATCGAGCCGCTCGGCGGGGCAATCGATCACGGCTGGGACGACTCCGAGCTCTTGCTCGAGGAAGCCTGCGACGTAGAGCAAGCCAAGCTTGGGGTAGACACCCTTCCCGTTCTCAAGCCCCTTGGGGAGCGAGGACTCAATGGAGTGCGTCTCTGGTGGGATTAGGAAAGCGACATTCATAGGGGCACCGGTGGATCTCTGTTTTTACACACTGCGCGCGGGAAAGAACAGCGCTTGGATCACTGGGGTCGCCACAACTTACGACACTCAGCTCCCAATTCGCATTATGGGTGTTTCAAGTGACTGCTCTGCAAGGAGTTGAGCCGGGAGTGAGGAGTGGCGGTGTGAGGAGTCCGATAGAGAGTCGACCCCGGCGGGGGAACTGAGGTCGGCTCGTCTCTTTGGCGGGAGACAAGGGCAGACCATGCTGGACCTCATGCGCGGGGCGTTCTCGCGATTCTCCACCCCGGCCTACAGCGGCACCGTGGCGCTGTTCGACTACCCCGACGGCCCGGAGCAGGCCCTTCGCCTAGCTTCGCCGGCCCCGCCTCGGCCCGCCTTGGCACGACCCGCTCCGCCTGGCGAGGTGGCTCTCGATCAGGATTCGGATCCCGGCCCGGATCGGGGTGAGTCGGCGCCTGAGGCGCTCGCTGACCCCGACGCCGCTCTCTTTGCCGACTTCGACGCCGAGTCGGAGGCCGCTCTCTTTGCCGACTTCGACGCCGAGTTGGAGGCCGCACTCGCTTCAGACGCCGATTCTGAGGGCCTCCCCGAGGGAGAGCCGGCGACTGGCTCCGAGCCTTCTCTCGTGAGAGTGCGGCCAACCGACACCGAGGGCCCGCGAGACTTGGCTCTTCCTAGCCCTCTGAGGGAGGCTCCTTCGGGGCTGGGAGATCCGGAGCCGGAGGAGGCGGAGGAGCCGGGGGTGATCCCGACCGCGATCGCGGCTGCGGCCTCGCTCCTCTCGAGGGCCGCAGGTCGAACGCCGGCGATTCGAGTCCGCGTGGTTCAACCGCGCTGCCCCTTCTGCCATGACGACGTCGGCCTCTCTTCTGCTCAGCGAGCCTGCGGCTCTTGCCGGGCTTGGCACCACGTCGCGTGTTGGAGCGAGGGAGGTGCGCGGTGCAGCGCCTGTCGGGCGGTTCCAACTTCCGCTCCGATCCGGATCGAGCCAGGCTTAGGCCTCAACGATCGGGACCCAGCCTTGATCTCGACCTGGGTGATCTTCGTGCTGCTCGCGATGGGTCTCCAGGGCCTGATCGCGCCTGCGATTCGGGAGCTGTTGCCGATTCACGGGCCGTCGCCCTTCTTCTTCGCGAAGCTCCTGGCAGGACCCTGGGGTGGAGCCCCCGCGGCGATCGTGCTCTCTTCGCTCTTCGCGGCCGGAATCTCGAGCCGGCGCGAGGCCCGCTCGGGCTGGCTGATCGTCAGTTGGATCCTGGGGGTCGTGTTGACCGCGGCCACGATGTTCGCTTTCCTCTCGGTGTTGGTCGGGAGAGGGTTCTAAGCCGGTAACCAAGTCAAAACGGCAACCAAGTCAAAACGGCAACCAAGTCAAAACGGCAACCAAGTCAAAACGGCAACCAAGTCAAAACGGCAACCAAGTCAAAACGGCAACC
>JAESQQ010000640.1 GCA_016765095.1 Planctomycetota bacterium
CCGGCCCCGGCCGTCACGGAGGAGAGCTCCTGCTGCGCGCCGGCGGCCGTGGTCGAGGAGACCTCCTGCTGCGCGCCAGCGGCCGTGGTCGAGGAGACCTCCTGCTGCGCGCCGGCGGCCGCCACGACTCCGGCCAAGGACGAGGAGCAGCCCGCTTTCCACGACACGATGGGCAAGCTGCTCGACACCTTCGACGTCAACGCCTACGCCGCCAGCGTCAAGATCTTCGCCGTCAAGCCCCTCAGCTAGCCCACATTCCCCACGACCTTGTGAGCTCCTGATCTCGCAGGCGCCGCCGTCGGAGTCATGAGCGCCCTAACCCGAGTAGGCATGAGTGGACGACCCAGACCCCGAGAAGAAATCCAAGCTCTACCAAGTCGGGCATATCTTGGTGGCTCTCGGCCTGATCTACGCGCCCGTCGCCTACCTCGGCTCCGGGACGAGCAGATCCAGCGCTGAGCTCGCGGGCATGATCGCGGTCCCAGCCGGCTTTATCGGGCTCGGGGGCCTGCTGATGTTCCTCGGCCGTCGTCGGGACGCCTAACTCCCGCCCAAGAAGAGCCTCTCTCGCCGCATGCCAAACCTCCGGCCGGCTCCTAGGTGGAAGCGAACTCCTTGAAGCGAACTCCTCCGCTAGCCAGCAAAGCGGGACCGCCTCAGAGGCCGCCGATCGCCTCTCGCTGAGCTACCGAGAGATCGGGAAAGAAGGCCTGAAGCGCGAACCAGATCCCGACCCCTACGATCGCCAGACAGCTCACGACGGGGAGGAAATCGATCACGCGCCGCACGCGAGTCCCCTTCTCGCCCTCAGGCACGAGGAAGCGCTGCGTCAGCACCATGCTCGAGGCGATCGCGACCAGGACCCCGGCCAAGCCAAGCGAAAACGCGGTCAGGTAGGTGAAGCACTTGAGCGTGTTCTGCCCCTTGAAGCTCAGCGAGAGGATCACGAGCGTGACGCCCGCCGGGCAGGGAACAAGTCCTCCCGTGACACCAAGGACCACGAGGTCCCGCAGCGAGGTGATCGAGGCGGCGTCCTTCGCGTGAGCCTTCGCGTGCTCGTCGTCGGTCATGTGACCGTGGTCGTGGCTGTGACCGGAGGGAGCAGGCTCGTGCTGGTGCTCGTGTCCGCCCGCCTCCACAGGCTCATGCTCGCCTTGCGCCGCCAACCCGTGCCCGCCCGCTTCCACAGGCTCATGCTCGCCTTGCGCCGCCAACCCGTGCTCGTGCTCGTGTCCGCCCGCTTCCACAGGGGCGTGCTCATGTCCATGCGCGTCCGCCGAGGCGTGCTCATCTCCATGCGCGTCCGCCGAGGCGTGCTCATGTCCATGCGCGTCCGCCGGGGCGTGCTCATGCCCATGCGCGTCCGCCGGCGCCTCCTCATGTCCATGTGCGTGCGCGTGCTCCGGCGCCACCGCTGCCGCCACCGGTGCCCCATGCAAAGCCCGAAACGCCCGCCAGCGATCAAAGCCCATCCAGAGCCCGTAGGCGACCAAACCGATTCCCGAGAGGAGCATCAGACGCTGAGACGTCAAGCTCAGCACCCGGCTCCAATCCGACTCCGTCACGAGATACACGATCCCCAGCCCGACGGTGTAGAGCGCGATCGTGTGGGTGATCGTCACGATCCCCCCCAGCTTGAAGGCGTCGCTGATCCGCCCCTCGGTCCCGAGCAGATAGGCCGCGACCATGGTCTTGCCGTGGCCAGGCATCAGCGCGTGCGCCGCGCCCCAGAACATGAACACCAACAGCGCCCAGAACGAGAAGGGCTGCTTGTAGAGCGCGATCATTTCGGCCGTCTCGCCCGCTTCGCGCTCCAGCGCTGGGGTCACGCCTGGCGTCGCCCCCGACTCGACGCGAACCCCCTCCGTGCCGGCCTGGCTCTCCTTGACGACCCGATCCGCCGCCATGGGCGCCCCTTGGGTGAAGCCCGTCGCGCTCGCTCGGTTCCCAAAGCGCACGCCGCCAAAGCTCATCCCGTTCAGCTCGTCCGCGACCTCGTCGGCCAGTCCGCGCTCCAGGGTGCCCGCCACGGCCTCGAGTCCACCCAAGGACGGCTCCAAGAGCGCCAAGACCGCGTCGTCTGCCAGAGCGCCGGGCGTGAACTGAAACGTCGCGCTGAGATCGCGCCCATAGAGCTTGCGGACGCCGCGCTGATCCACGTGGGGTGTCGGCTGCGCCTGAGTCGTCTCGAACACCGCGAAGGTCGCCGTGTCGTGAGGGACCCAGATCAGCTGCTTGCTGACTTCGTTCAGATACGTCCCGTCCTGATAGGTCAGGGTGTGGGAACCCTCGTCCAAGGAGCAGGCGGCCTCGACCTCGAAGTAGGTGTCGAACCCGACCTCCTCGATCGGCCCCAAGATCCCGAGCCCCCGCCGCGAGACGAGGCGAAACTCAAGCCGGCGCCCGTCCAGGTGGACCTTGACCTGTGGGAGGACGCGAGCCTCGAGCCTCCGGAGGTAAGCCTCCTGCTCGGGCGCCCGGATCACGCCGTCCCCGTCGAGGTCCATGGTCTTGAGCTGGCCGAGCCCCAACAGGGAGCTGTAGCCGAGGTTGAACTTGAGCCGGATCCGCCGCGGCGAGATCACGATCTCGCCCTGGCTCCCGACGCCTTCGCTTACGACGTGCGCCGCGGCTGGGCCAATCGGACCGACCAAGCTCAAGGCCGCCACGATCAGCCACCCGAAACGAGTCCCAAGCGGACGCCTCACAGCTCCTCCGCTTCGAGCTTGCGCATTCGTGCGTACTGGAGCACGAGAGTCTTGGTCCCGTAGTCCTCGAACTCGATCTCGATCTTGAGAGCGCTCGAGCGCCCGCGCATGGCGAGGACTTTCCCGCGCCCGAAGTGCTCGTGATAGATCTGGTCGCCTGAGGCGTATTCGGCGATCCCACCTTGGCGGGAGATCGCCTGGGCCAAGCGTCGCACCTCCTCCAGATCCGCACGCGAGCCGGCCGTAGCCCGCTTCGGCTGCGCGAGCGCAGTCTTGGGCCTGGAGCTTCCGCGCCCCTCCTCCTCTTGGCGCCGAGCGGCCCGCCGCCACGAGGGCTGTGACGAGTCGTCCTGGTTGAACTCGTCGTAGCCCGGCCCGTCGATCCCCTCCTCCCAGGCCGGTCTCACCGTGCGAGTCGCGCCGACCGCGTAGGACCGCTCTTGCTCGAGGGGGCTCCGCCCAGCCGGGAAAGCCTCGGGGGGGATCTCGTGGAGGAAGATCGACATTTCCTGGGACTGACTTCGACCCTGGTGCCGCCGATTGCGGGCGCGGGTCAAGACGAGGCGGCGCTTGGCGCGAGTGATCGCGACGTAGGCCAAGCGGCGCTCCTCCTCGAGCCCCTCCCCGTCCTCGAGCGCGCGGCTGTGGGGAAAGAGACCGTCTTCCATGGCGACCACGTAGACGCTCTCGAACTCGAGTCCCTTGGCGGCGTGGATCGTCATCAGCGAAACCCGCGGGAGGTGCTGGTCTCTGCTCTCGTCAGTCGCGCTGACCAAGGCCGTGTGCTCGAGGAACGCCGAGATCCCACTCGCGTGCTCGGTCTCGGGGCCGAACTCCTCTTCTTCTTCCTCCTCCGCCACCTCGACCCGGCCGGACTCAGCGGGCGCCGCCTCCCTGCGCTCCTCCACGGGGTCGGCCGTCGAGCCTGCGGGGATCGCGTCCAGGTGGTCGGCGAAGAGCGGGAACGCCGCCGGGCCCTCGACCTTGGCGCTCTGCTTCTTCTTGGGGCTCTGCTTCTTCTTGGCCGGCCGCGGCGCAGGCTTGGGCGGGGCGACGGGCGCGCTGGCGTGTAGCTCGTCCTCGTCGTCGAGCAGGGGCCCCTCCCAGCGGCGATCGAAGTCGCGCGCGCCGTCGCAGAGCGCCTCAAGGTTGCCCAGCCGGTCGCTCTCTTCGCTGGAGTGGGCGGCGTTCTCGCTCACGAACGCGCGGTAGTTCGTCTCGCAGAGGACGTCCCGCACGAGCTCCTGGAGGGTCACGCCCGAGCGGGCCCGGGCGCGGAGGAGGTCCACGATCTCGACGAAGCGGAGGAGCCCCGTCCGAGTTCGCTTGTTCTTGATCCGCTTCCCGTTCCCCAGCGCGCGAGCCGCCTCGAACAAGCTCGTCCGCTCATTGCTGGCGTGGATCTTGGCCTTCTCGAGCGTCCCTCGCCCGACGCCTCGCGCGGGCACGTTGATCACGCGTTGAGCCGCGAGGTCGTCGCTCGGGTTCGCCGTCAAACGGAGGTAGGACAGAATGTCCTTCACCTCGCGGCGCTGATAGAACGCGACCGAGCCCACGACGCGGTAGGCGATCCCCTTCTCGCTCAGCGCGCCTTCGATCGCCCGCGAGAGCGCCCCGACCCGATAGAAGACCGCGATCTCCTCGTGGCTCACGCCGCGGCGGATCTCGGCCATGATCCGGCTTGCGACTAGGCGCGCCTCTTCGTATTCGTCGCGGCAGGGCACAAACTCGAGCGGGGTCCCCTCGGGGCCCGAGGTCACGAGGTCCTTCTCGTGGCGTCCTCGGTTGTGGCGGATCAGTCCGTTCGCGCCCGCCAGGATCAAGCCTGTGCTGCGAAAGTTCTCCTCGAGCTTGACCACGATCGCGCCTGGGAAGGCCTTCTCGAAGTCGAGAATGTTCGTCACGTCGGCCCCGCGCCAGCCGTAGATCGACTGATCGGGGTCGCCCGTCGCGCACACGTTGCCGTGCTTGAGGCTCAGCAGCCGAGCCAACTGGAACTGCGCAATGTTGGTGTCCTGATACTCGTCTATGAGGACGAACCGGAATCGCTCGGTGATCTCCTCACGGACCGCGTCTCGCTTGAGCAAGAGCACGGCCTGCATGACCAAATCCGAGAAATCCATGGCAGACGACTCGCGCAGGGACGTCTGATAGAGGTCGTAGATCCGTGCGATCGCCTGGTCGTGAGCCCCCTGAGCCTGCTCGAGGAGCTGAGCGGGGTTGAGGAGCTGGTCCTTGGCACGCTCGATCCGGTAGAGGGTCTTGGGCGGCGGATAGGCCTTGGGGTCCAGCGCGCTCTCGATCGTGGCCTCGCGGACCGCGATCCGCTGATCCGCGCCGTCGAGGATCGTGTAGTCCCGCTTGTAGCCGGCGAGGTCCGCGTAGCGCCGCAAGAGTCGAGCGCAGAAGCTGTGGAAAGTCGAGACCCAGACTCGAGCCCCGCCGGTCAGCTCGGAGATCCGCTCGCGCATTTCGCCAGCGGCCTTGTTCGTGAATGTGATCGCGAGAATGTGTCCAGCGGGGACGCCAGTCTCGATCAAGTGCGCGACCCGGCGCGTAATGACGCGCGTCTTCCCAGACCCGGCTCCAGCCAGCACGAGGAGCGGGCCCTCGCGGTGCAGGACCGCCTCGCGTTGAGCGGCCGTCAGGTCTGGGTAGGGCTCCACCACAGGACGAGGTTACCAAGGCCCTCGCCTCCGCCGCGCACACCAGCGGCGGTCGCGGCGCCGACTTAGGAAGGAGTGGACTTTCTTGAGCGAGTCGCGTCGAACTTCTATCGTGCCCATCTCGAAAAGGGGGAAGTGGGCGAACACGGTCGTGGTCTCGCGAGAGGCCACGGCCGCGCCCTCTTCCGTTTCGAGAGGCTCGCGAAACACTGGCGCCGCTTCCTGGGCTCGAAACGCGGCTTGCGAGGCCTGGCCCCCGGGCTATCCTCCGCCTGTGGAAACAGCTACCGCCCGCCTCGTCGCCCAAGTCGTGACAAACGCCGGTTACGAGATCATTCTCCTCAGAAACTCCCCCGCCTCGTCGATCCAGGTCTGGGTCGACCGTGAGCCCGAGGGCGTCACGATCGAGGACTGCATCACCCTCACGCGGGCGGTGTGGGAAATGTTCGAAGAGGAGGAGCTCGACCGCGGCGACTTCAACCTCGAGATCCAATCCCCCGGCATGGACCGTCCCTTGACCAAGCCAGCGCACTTTGAGCGCTTCATGGGCGCCCAGATCACGGTTCGCCTGACCGACAAGGACATGCTTGGGCGGCGCAACTTCACGGGCAAGCTCCTCGGCTTCGTCGAAGGGGAGATCCAGATCCTGTCCGAAGAGGAGTTCAGCTTCGCGTTGACGGCCGTGGCCGAGTGCCGATTGGTCCCCGTCGGCAAGTTCAACAAGCTCCCCCCTCCTGGCACCCGCACGCGCAAGCCGACCAAGCGCAAGCGCAAGCGCCCCAACGAGAGTCGCAAGCGCCCCAAGTAGCGCAGCCCCGGGTCCGCGAAGCTCCTCCCAGTGCCCCCGCTCAATCCGTGGCTAGTAACTCGACACAGGGGTTTTGATGGATCGGTGCGAGGGGGATCGAAGCGATCAGCCGCGTGCGCAAGGGTCGGGAAGTGCTTGAACACGTGATATCAACACTCCTCCCTGCATCGGTCAGATTCCCAATGCCCTCGCTCCCCCGTGAGTGAGTCGCGGCGGACGTCGTGAGCTGGCTCGACGCCTGCCGCGAAGAAGTCGCCCGCCGCGGCCTCGACCCTGACTTGGTCGAGGTCCTGCACGCCTTCGGCGGTCCAGACGCCCCCGGCCCAACAGCCCTCGACGCTCCCCTCCCACGCGTTGCCCTCCCGGCCCGGATCGAGCAAGTCCTCGCGAGCGAAGTCGACGCGGATCAGGCGGCCCTCTTCGCGCGTCGCTTTCGAAGCCTGGGGAGCTGGCTCGCAAGCCTCAAACGCCCGGAAGCCGCCCTGCTCCAAGTCGCGCTCTACCGCCGCGGCGCACAGATCCTCGACGCCCCCCCGCCTCGCGCGCTCCGTGTGCGCGCCCTGGTGGACTACCTCTGGAGCCACGCCTCACTGCTCCAGAACCGCCGCTCCGACGCTCCACTCCTGACCGACCTCGCAGCGCAGCTCCGGACACGCGAGTTCGCTCCCGGCCTCCGGCACGGCCTGATCGAGGGACCGACCCGCGAGGGCCCGGTGCACATAAACGTCCTCCGGGCACGAGCTCCACACTTGCTGACGCTCGACGCCCGCGGCGGGGGGTCGCTGAGCGAAGTCGCCGCGAGCCACGGGGCCCAGGCCGCGATCTCAGGCGGCTTCTTTCTCTACTCCGAGCCGGATATCGCGCCCCCCAGCCGACGAACCGACCCCGTCGCGCTCTTGATCACCCGGGGCCAAGTCGAGCGCCCCCCGGTCTTCGCGCGCTCAACCCTCGTGCAAGAGGAGGGCGGGCGGCTCAGCATTGAGCGAATCGGAATGGAAGGGGTTCGAGTCCGGATCGGCGCGCACGAGGTGACCGTGGGCGCCAGCGCGCGCCTGGTCCACCGCGCGCACGGTCTCGC
>JAESQQ010000641.1 GCA_016765095.1 Planctomycetota bacterium
CCGCCCGGCCCCCAGACCTTGCCGCTCGGCCTCTCTGGAGCCTCCCGCGCACTTAACCGTAGCTACCTCAGGAGCTGTCCCCCTCCCGAGCGGCACGGCATGTACCAAGGGCGGGCGGGGGTAAACCGGTAAACCCCGCCCCTACAAAAGCCCAAACAAGATTGCGAACCTCGAGGGCGAAGCAGTTTAGCTGGCGTTTAGGCGAGTCAGCGTCGGGGAGTGCGTGAGGGTCGGGGATCGACTCGAGCCCAGCTCGGATCGCGTCTCGCGCTCCTCCTCGAGCAAGGAGTCGACCACGAGTCCAAGCTGGATCACGAATTCCTCATAGGGGACGGCTATCACGCCCTCCAGCGGTGGAACAGTCGCCCCGTGACGTGTCATGACGATAGCGGGCAGGGTTGGAATGTAGGCGCGGAGCAACCGGATCAGCGCCGACGAGCTCGTGCCCGGAATCTCGTCGCCTAGGACAACGAGACTGCAGCGGCCGTCGCGAAGGACGTCCGCTATGACGTCGCCCAATGACGAGGCCTGAGCGAGGTTCGGCGCGTAGACCGGTAAGTACTGGGCGAGGACGCCCTCGAGGTGACCGCGGGCGTTTGGATGCGATTCCAATAGCAAAATCATGGGGCCTCCGGGGGCCGATCCTCGACCTCACACCCGAGACGGAGCACTCCTCGTTCCGGAGGCCTGCGCGCACCGAACTCTAGACCTGGTGGGGCACTACCCGACCGGAGGCCTCGCGCCCTGCGCGTAGAGGGGCAGGTCACTCGACCAGCCGCCCCAAAAGGTGCACGAGCCCGAAACGGAACGCGGAACGCCTGCAAGGGCGTTCCTAGTGAAGGAGCCGAAAGCTGTGCGATCCGCCCAAGCGGCCCTGGAGGCGGGGACGGCCTGACTTGCTCACGGGTGGCGCCTAAACGGGATAGCCTCCTCGACGGGCCGGATCGACAGGCCCCAGGCGTCAAACCGGAAGGAAGTTGTCATGGCTCGTCCCCACGTTGCGCTTCTGTGCGCCGCCCTCGCGTTCGCTTCCACTGCGCATGCTGTGCCTGACGAAAAACAGGATCCTGCCCCAGTCGCCAAGGTCAAAGGGAAGCACCGGTTCCGGGTCGAGCGAACCACCGACCCGAGGCACGTGATCCTGCAGGGCGTCGCCGACACCGAAGGCGCCTACGACACGGTCAACCTGTGGGATAGCGCGGTGGTCAGCTTCGGAATCGGCCAGTGGACGCTGATCCACGGAAAGCTGCAGGCCTTTCTCGCCTACGTGCGCGCCAACCACCCCAAGACCTTTGCGCGGGTCTTTCAAAAGGGTGTCGGGATCGACCTTCCCAAGCAGCGCAGGGCCTACGACCTTCGCCTGATCGTCGGCGGCCGGACCTTGGCCCGACGCAAGGGCGAGACTCATGACGCCGAGTGGGCCGAGTTCGAGGAGGTCTTTCGTCCAGGTGGACTCGGCAAGCCCTACCGGGAGCGCGACGACAGCAAAGGGGCTCGCGCATGGATCAAGCGCTTCGTCGAAGCAGGCAAGGACCCTGTTGTCCAGCAGTGTCAATACGAGTTCAAGACCTTCGAGCTGGTCAAGAAGTTCTTCCGCCACAGGTTGCGGGTCACCTCCTCGCGGAAGTACCCCTCCAAGTTTGGCGAGCGCGGGTTGCGGCCGGCGAAGGGCGTCTACGGGACCATGCACCAAGTCGTAGGCGGCGACCTCTGGCTTCAGACTCTCGTCTACAACCTCTACGTCAACGCGCCCTACATGGCGGTGTGCCTCGTCTCGGGCGCGATTCAAGACGTCGCCCGCGCGCGCGGCTGGGCCCCGGACGTGGCGACCTGGCCGGCCCGGTCGAAGTGGCGCGACGCTTTGGTCGAGGCGATCGAGCGAGCGACCGCTTCGTGCACGTATCGGGCCGCCAAGCGGAAGGGCAAGCCATTCCGTCCCTGGCGCGACTCGCGCCTACCCAAGGCCTTGCGCGCCTACCAACGGCTGACGGGGGACCGCTCCGAGTTCCGGAATCAGGCTCCCTTCGACGGGCTTCGCTTCGACCGGGACGGAGCGCTGACCGGGCCGCGCAACTCGCTTCGCGGCTTCGCTCGGATTCGGGCCAAGCTAGAGCGCGCCGGGCTCCTGAAATGACGCTTGGCTTGGCCAATTCTCCCTTACGGATCTCGTCCCTCGAGACGTCTTCGTCGGCCAGGGCGAGCCGAAGGTCGTTGACCAACTTCGCTGCCTTCGGACCCAAGCGAACGAGCAATCGGACTCCCGATCGCCGGTCACTCGTCTCGGGGCTGGCGAGCTGACGAGTCGCTCGGTCCAGGGCCGCTCGCGTCGTCAGTGGCATTGCGTCCGCGCGAGCGCCGAGGGAAACGCGAGGACCAGGAACAGCTCGCCCGGCGGGCCTAGCTCACCCAGGGACCAGGCTGAGAGCCGGCGCAACTGGGTTTCTTGGGTCCGATCGAGGAGGACCGCGACCAGCGCCTGTTCGGCCTCGCGAGCCTCCGGCCCGATCTTCCCGAGCCCCTCGCTCGCACCCTTTCGCGTCGCAGCGTCCTGGTCCGAGTTTCGAAGGAGCCCGATCAAGACCGGAGTCGCGGCCTTGGCGTGAGGCCCAAAGTCGTACAGGGAATGGATCGCACTAGGCCTCACCCTCGGGTCGGGGTCCTCGAGCGCCGCGATCAGCGCAGGAACCGCTTGATCCGCCGGGGCCCCACACCAGCCCAAGGTCTTGGCAGCCGCGCCCCGGACGTCGGGGTCGGGATCCTGGAGGCGCTCGCAGAGGATCCGAATCCCGCGGTCGCTGACTGGGTGAAGGACCGACCAGCTGTGGCAATATGCGGCTCTGGGGCTGGGGCGGGGGCCGACGCGCAAGCTCGTCCGCGGGCTCTAGGGAAGAGAGATCGGGAACCCGATCCCGCCCTTGCCCTCGAGAAGTATCGAACGCTCGAGCTTGCCGCCCACGACGCGCGCCAGGACAAGGCGGCGCGGCCGTCTTCGCAACTTCTTAGCGCCGGGCTCTGCCTCGGAGAACACGAACCAATCCGTGTTCTGGAGCCGAACGAAGGCGCGCAGGAGCGAGAACTCGTCGAGGGGGATCGAGGTCGAGAGTGAAGTCTCGACGTTGGCCTTCTTATCGAGGTGAAACGCCTCGAGTCCCTCCGGGCGACCCTTCTCGTTCATCTTGAACTTCGTGTAGAGGACCTCGTTCGCTTTCAACTGAACACCGATCACGCTCAGCTCGCCCAGGTCCGAAACGACCTCCAGCGGCTTGCCCGGCACGGACTTGACCAGCTTCAGCTTCTTCTCCTCCTTGTTAAACATGTAGCCGTGCTGGCTGTCGGGGAGCCAGGAAAAGAACGTCCCCCCCTCGCTGAGGGGCTCTTCGGTGCCCTTCTCGATGTCGAGGATATAGAGCCCCCGGCGGTCCTTCCCTCTGTCGTCGCGGCTGCGGTAGTAAATCAGGCGCTTGCGGTCTGGGCTCAGCGTCAGGGGCACGTCGTTCCAGATCCCGCCGGGGACCGCCTGCATCTCGACTTCCTCTCCGCTCGCCAGGTTCACCTTCTTGATCACCATGCCCTTCTTCTCGCCCCCTTCGGTGAGGGGAGCCGCGACGACCACGTTCTCGTCGTCGAGGAAAGCCGGCCAAATGTGGCCCTTGCCGAGCGCCCGAATCACCTCCTGGGGCTTGGCCAGGGCCCGAAAGGTGATCTGTCGCTTCTTGCCGTCGTCTTCCATGACGGCGAGGATATTTCCGTTTGGAGAGAGGCCGATCGCTACGTAGGACTGTTTTTCGTCCGCCTGGAGCAGGGTCTCGACTTTCTTCGTGGCCGGGTCGAGGAGGACGACGCTGAATTTGCGCCTGGTGTCCGGCTCGGACACGCTCAGGATCAAGCGCCCCTGCTCGTCGCCGGCGCGAGCCAAGAGGGAAGAGGCGAGGACCAGAGTGCAGACGAGAGTCAGGGAGAGGGAGCGGGTCATAGGTCCTCCGTGCGTAGGGGCGGCGAAGTCTAACCTCCAGTCCGCAGGTCTACGACGCGACGCCGTCAAGGACCTTCCCTGCTGGCCCCTCAGCGGGACGCTTATCTGGTCGCGCGTCGTGGAGGACAAGTCGTCCCCCTGGGCTGCCTCTAACGAATAAGTACGCCCCTCGCTGAAGGAGAGCAGGCCGTGGGCGAGACGGTCGGCGAGGCCTCTTGCCACGGTGGTTGTCGGACGCGCCGTAGGGACTGGCAGCCTCTCGGGTAGGTTGGTTGGTTCAGGAGGGTGCTACGAACGACCAGAAACAACGGGCCTTCGAGGTTGGAGTGCAGCGCGATCGCTGTCCCTACTGCCACACAGACGTGCTGAGCCAAGAGACGAAGGTCGCCTGCGACGCGTGCATGGGGTGGCACCACCGAGCCTGCTGGGACGAGCACCAGGCCTGCGCTGCCTGCGGGGCCGCAAGCTATGCAGGCGGTCCCTCCGACGCGCCCCGGGTCGAACGACCCCATTGCTTTCGTAGGGGAGGGGTTTACAGCTCCTGAGGTAGCGACGATCAGTGCGCGGGAGGCTCCAGAGAGGCCGAACGGCAAGGTCTAGGGGCTTAGAATAGCGCGGCCTCCATGGTTATTCCCTTAATTGCCTCAGTGCGAAGCCCAATTTGGGAATTGATGCCGATTTCTGGTTTTAACG
>JAESQQ010000056.1 GCA_016765095.1 Planctomycetota bacterium
AGCCCCGCAGCAGGCAGCCCCGCAGCAGGCAGCCCCGCAGCAGGCAGCCCTTCCGCAGCAGGCAGCCCCAACGGAGCACGTACAGGCTCCGGCCGCCTCGAGCCCCTATCCGCCTCAGCCACGTCCAGCGCCCTCGACTCCACCCGACGGACAGCGTTCCTGGGCGAGTCAGCACGACACCGACTCCGTTCCGCGGCCCGTCAACGGCGACGTGGCGGGGCACTTGCCGTCCGCAAATGGCTACCCGCTCCCGGCTCCCGCGGCGGGGCCGCCCATCACCCAGAGCACGCTTGAGAGCTCGGGTTCGAGCTCGGGCATTCACGGCTCGCTCCCCGACACCCCAGCTCCTCGCGAGCGCTACTTCGAGGACGTGACTGAGCTGGTCGTCCGGACCCTGGACGCGGTCGAGGGCGACTCGATCATTGGTTGGGCTCACGATCGCGTCGACCCCGACACGATGGGCGCCAATGGCCTCCTTTGGTATCTCCTCCGCGAGCGCTACCAGAAGAGTTATTGCTGCTACTACAGCAAGCGCATGAGCTTCCTCATGAACCGCTCGCTCGTGACCAACTTCATGCCGAGTGGCGTCTTGCGTCGCTGTGAAGCGACGGAGAACCTGAGCGAAGTTGCGCACAAGGCTGAGTTGATCGTCGTCCTCGATGCGACTTCGCCCGAGATCATGACTGACTTCAGCCATCTCCTGCGACGGAGCGCGGAGATTCGCGAGAAGCCGATCCTGTTTATCGACCACCACCGGCGCGGCAAGTCGGACATAGAGACCCTCCCCAACGCGAACGGTGTTCGCAACGAGGGAGGACAAGCGACCTCGGCGATCATGCTCCACGTCCTCCTCAACCTCGGGCTCGAGCTCGGGCAGGACGACGAGACCTTCCGGTTGGCGGTCGTGACTCGGGCCGGAATCGAGACGGATTTGATCGGCGTTGATCCCTCGGGCTACGCCGCCTCGACCATAGCGGCCCTCGACTACCTCGATACCGTCCTCGGCGAGCGCGGCCGCGCGATCCTGAACAAGCTCAGCTCGATCAAGCACCCCCCCGGCTGGTATCGAAAGCTCGGCCAGGCTTTGACCCAGGTCGGCGACTACGACAGCAACATTGCGATCGCTGGGTTGGGCGTGATCAACGACACCGGGATCGTGCCCTTCGTGGCCAATCGGCTCATGGAGATGGGGCCCTACAAGACCACGATCGTGTTCGCGATCGTCTACGACGTCGTCGACGGACAAATCGTCTCGATCGATCTCGACGCTTCGGGACGGAGCAGCGCGGACACGGAGATCGTGCTCGCCGATCTGTTCCACGACTTGTTCTACGTGACGGATTCGGACAATCGCCGCACCCCCAAGGGGGGTGGCCGCGCCAACAAGCTGCTCGGTGACTTCAGCGGCGCGGGCGCCTCGGTTCCGCTCGACTACTGGCGGCACATTAACTGCCGCTCCGCCGACGAGAAGAAGGCGATCCTGACTCGGATGGCTTGGCCTGCGGAGTTCCTCCGCATTCGTCACCTTCTGACGCAGCGGATCCCCTCGCTCAAGGCTGAGGAGATCCGCTCGGTCGATCCGATCGACGTGTTGGAAGGGCTCTAAGAGCCACGAATGACTGGGAAGCCGCGTGTGACGAGCGGGCTTTGCGCCCTCGGTTCGCGCCTTCATAAGAGCCTCTAGGTTTGAACGAACTCCCCTGGTACGCATTCCTCTACCGAGTCCTCGGCGCTCAAGGCACGTTTTGGCTTTGGCTCCTGACGGGGCTCGCGCTTTGGTGGACGACCGAGCCGGCCCTGATTCGGTTCGTCAACCGATCCCCGCGGCCGGTGGCCTTGTCCAAAGCGCGCCAGCCAAACGCGACGCTACGCTGGGTCCAAGTCGAGGGCTTGGAGTTGAGCCTCGATCGAGTCCTCTTGCTTCGTCCCGAGTCGCCGACTCTCCCGCCCATGACGCTCTTGCTCGAGACCGGCGATCCGGCCGCGCGCTATTGGGCCGAGACGCGGGCTTGGGTCGACCTCGCCGAGGGGAGCCCTGGCCTGACGGCGCTGGGGGGAGGAATCAACGCCTTGGCTCCCGCCGCCCAGAAGCTCCTGGGGCGTCGCTATGCGGATCTGGAGCAGAGCCCAGAGCAGGGGCTTCCAGCTCCCGGGCGCGCGATCCTGATCCAGCGCCAGGGTCCAGCCGCCCTCACCGCTCCCCCCGCGAAGCGGGCGGGCGACGACTTGGCTGCAGCCTTTCGCGCGGAGCTTCGCGAGCGCAACGAGCGAGTCCGGGGCGCGGTTCGGGCCGTGAGGCTCAAAGGCGTCTTGGATCCGACCCCCGAGACGTATCAGGCTCGAGTGGAGTCGGAGCTCGGGTTTCGTCCTTCGAGCCACTTGATCCAGGCCGACGTCCGCCCGAGCGTGTTGGAGACGCGAGTCTTCGCCGGGGCGGCCTTGGTGTTGGTGTTCTTGGTCGCCGGGCTCTGGGGTGCCACCAAGACAGGACTCCGTCGTCTCGCGCCAGTCGAGGCTGCTGGAGCCCCGCCCGCCTCGTAGCGCAAACGTAAAGATCAGGTCCGTCCTTGCGCGTCTCGCGGCAGTGTGAGGGACTGTGGACCGAACAAGGAGACGACGTGAGTCGCAGCAAGGGAAAACGGGGGACCGGCAACGCCGGCCGCCCTGGGTCGAAGAAGGGCACCGGTCGTTCAGCTCGTCCCTCTTCTTCGCCGGGGGGTCCGAGCCCCCTCGTCGTGGTCGGGGTGGCCCTCGTGGTCTTGCTCCTGCTGGGGGTCGCGCTCTTTGTCGCGTTCCGAGATCCGCCTGCTCAGGCGACTCCGACGCCGAGCGCGACGACGAGCCCCAGCCTGGCGCCCAGCCAGTCGCGTCCCAAGAAGACGCCCACGCCCAAGGCGACGCCGAAGTCGACGCCAACACCCGAGCCTCGAGCACCCACTCCAACCCCTGAGCCGGCCAAGACGCCCGAGCCTGTGGCGCCCGTCTCTGGCGGCGCGGCCACCGTCGAGATCAGCGGGGTGACCGAGAGCGTCGAGGTCCGCCGCGTGATCGACGGGGACACCCTCGTCCTGACCGACGGTCGCAAGATTCGCCTGCTTGGGATCAACACCCCCGAGAGGGGCCGCCCCTTCAAGGAGGAGGCGACTGACGCGCTGCGCGAGTTGACGAGTGGGAACAAGATCACGATCGAATACGACGGGCCCAAGGCCAAAGCGTTTGGGAACTACAAGCGAACCCTGGCCTACATCCACTGCAAGGGCGTGTTCGTCAACGGCGAGATCATTCGCCGTGGCTTGGCTTACGTGACGATCTACCCCAACACGCGGTCTCACAACAGCGAGCTGATCGCTTGGCAACGGGAAGCTCGGGCGGCCAACCTCAACTTGTGGAGCCAGCCGCTCCCGGCCGCCGCGAGTCTCTATATAGGCAACAAGCGGGCGCCTTACTTTCACCGCGAGGGCTGCCGGCGAATCAAGAAGCTCCGCAAGGGTCGCAATCGCGTCGAGTTCACCGACCGCAACGAGGCCCTCGACAGCGGCATGAACCCCTGCGGCGACTGCAAGAGCTGAATTGCCTTCCCTTTGAGGAGCTGTAAACCCGGTAGGTAAACCCCGCCCCTACTAAGAAGGCCCGAGCTCTTTTAGGAGTGCGCGGAGCGCGTCCCTGAGTTCGACTTCGTCGGGGAGGACTCCGCGGACCCCGCGGAGCGCGGCTTGGCGGGCGGCCTCCTTGTCGCCTTCTTTGGCGTAGAGCTTGGCCGAGAGGTAGTTCGCGCGGCCGCTGTGGGGGCGCAGCTTGAGGGCCTTGTTGACGGCCTTGCGCGCTGGCTTGTCAGGGCTGAGCTCTACGACGTCGAGGTGGGCCGAGACCCGGCGGGGGTCGATCACGCGGGGGTGGACTGCCCAGCCCTCTAACTCGAACCTGAGTTTCAGCTCGGCGGTCATTTTTGAGATTCGGCGGGCGTGGATCTCAAGCGCTCCGACTCGGGCCTGCGCGGCCTCGAGCGCCTGTTCTGGCTCGCTGTGTCTGCTCGCGGCGACGAGTCCGGCCAGGGCACGTTCACGCGGGGTGTAGCCAGCGTCGATCGCGATTCGGAACGCCTTGAGGGCTTGCTCGCCTTTGCCGGCGCGGAGGCGGGCTTGGCCGACGGCGAAGGCCGCTAAGGCGCGCTGCCGCTGGGCGATAGGGTCCTTCCGCCCGGCGATCCGTTCGAGGAGCTCTCCCCGCCAGGCCTCGAATCCGACCGGTCCGCCCTTGGGGTCTGGGGCCTCGTCTCCGTCTGGGTCGAGGGTCGCGAGCAGCGTTCGCAAGAGCAGGTCGCCGGGGGTGCGGGTTTCGCTGGGCGCCGCGTGGCCGCGGCCTATGTAGTGGCTGACGAGGAGCTCCTCGAGCCCGACGGGGAGTCGACCCACTTCGAGGCAGCGTCGCGCGAGGCCGACCAACTGCTTTGGGTTGTCCACGATCAGCTTGAGTTGGGTTCGCCAGGAGGCGAAGGCGCCGAAGCTGGGGAGATCCGCCTCGGGGGCGACCAGGATCAAGCGGAGGCAGAGACGGCGGACTTCCTTGTCCTGACTGACCTCGACCTGGGTCATGTGTCGAGTGAGGACACGATCGAACGCGGCTAAGACCGGTTGGCGGGCTTCGCCGAGCCCGTCGAGGGGGGCGTTTACGCTCGTGGCTCGGAGAATGTCGAGCAGGACGTGCGCGCGCTGGAGGTCGCCGCCGCCTGGGCTGAGGACCTTCGCGAGGCCGGCGCCTTCCGCGGCCAAGAGCTTGGAAACTCCGAGTTCGGGCCGCCCCGCGAGGGGCAGGAGCTGCTCAAGGGATGCTCGGCTGGGTGGGGCTTGGCGGAGCACCCGCTGAACTTGGCGCTGGTAGAGGATCGTTCGCAGGCCTTCGAGGCCAGGCGTGATCAACTTCGGTCTGCGAACGAGCATCGCGTCGACTTGGACGGCGACTCGGCGCTCTTCGCCGATCAGGAAGGCGTGGTTGAGCTCAAGGGCTTCGCCGAGTTCTCCGGGCGCAGCCTTGAGGTAGGTCGCGGCGCGCTCGAGCGCCTCTCCGTCGGGAGGGTCGCTGGCGGCTGCCTTGCGCAGGAACCGGCAAGCGGCGAGGGCGGCTTCGAGCGGATCCGGGTCCTTGGAGATCTCAGGCAACTCGTCGCCGGCGAGAAGCGCGCTCCAGGTCTTAAGCGCTCGAAATCGCGAGCGCAGGCCTGAGCGGGCGTAGCGCCCCTCGTCTTGGGTCAAGTCGACGGGCGTCGGCGGAGCCTTGAGGTCTGCGAAGGGGAGGGGGAGGCCGACTTTTTCGAGTTCGAGTTGCCAGGCGTCGAGGCCCGCGCTCAGGGTGGATCGCTGATAGGCGTCCCAGCCTCGCGTTACGAACCAGGGGCTTCCCAGGACGGTCACGATCAGGAGCGTCGCGAAGATCGGTTGGCGCTTGTACCACTGGGCGAGGTGCTCCCAGGCCCCGTTGGGGCGTGGCGTCCGGGCCCACGCGGCGGGGTCAACAGCAGGAGCGTCGGCAGCAGGAGCGTCGGCAGCAGGAGCGTCGGCAGGCGGAGCGTCGGCGGCAGGAGCGTCGGCGGGCGGAGCGTC
>JAESQQ010000642.1 GCA_016765095.1 Planctomycetota bacterium
CCCGCGGGCGGGGGTAAACCCCGCCCCTACATTCACCCGTACCGGAACTTTGGCGGGCCCCGCTAGCGACGCCTCTTGGCGGCCTTCTTCTTGGCGGCCTTCTTGGCCGGCTTCTTCTTGGCCGGCTTCTTCTTGGTGGCCTTCTTGGCCGGCTTCTTCGTGGCGGCAGCCTTCTTCGGAGCGGCCTTGCCCTTCTTCGGCTTGAGATCGACGTTCCCTAGGGCGCTGTCGATCGACTTGAACGACTTGTCGTTCCCGGCCGAGCGCGCGAGCCCGTCGCGGAGGTCCTGGAGCGAACGCTTGGCCTTCGCCAGGAGCAGCTGCGGATCCTCGCCGCGGTCCTTGCGAGCCCAGCGGAGCATGGACTGGACGCGGGGGCGCTTGCCGCCCTTGCGGAACTCCTTGAGGGTCCGCTCGAAGCGCGACTCGCTAACGCCACCCAACAGGCGGCACTTGTAGGCCCGACGACGATCGAGAGCGCTCTCAGCGGCCTTGCGGTGCGTGTGCTTGGGGGGAAGCAGGAGACCGACACCGCGCATGGCGCGCAAGCGGAGCTCCCAGAGCTCGTTGTCTTCGTTGTCCTTCTCCTGCGTACCCATGACGTCGGTCAGGGCGGCGATCGCGCCCTCGAGGTTTTTGGCCTTGGAGATCTTCTTCTCGAGGCGGCTGAGCGTCGTCTTGTTCATTTGTAATTCTCGTCAGTTGTCTTCGATCGACCCGGGGGACAGATATACCGCCCTTGGATGACAGTTGCAAGGACAGAGTGGTCCCAAACGTACTTCCTGGACTTTCTGGGCCGATCGCGGCACCTGCGGATTTCGCAGCGAACAACAACCAATCGGTATAGTGTCGCGGCCGAGGAGGATCATGACCGCACCAGAAGTTCGCAGCGCGCGCCTGTCTGAGCGGAGGCGGTGGCTGTCCGTCTCGACGTCGCTCGTCTTGGGGCTCTTGATCCTTGGATCGTCCTCGGGCGTGGCCTCGGCCGACGACGACATGCCCTTCCTCAAGGGCGACGTGCAAAAGTGCGACGCGCCAACCATGCACCTCAAGCGCCCGCACGACGGCTGGCAGTTCGTCGACCTCGTCAAGATGCGCCGGAAGGCTGAGGGCGCGGGTGAAGACACCAAGGGCTACAAGACGCTTCGGTTTCGGCTCTGGTTCGGCTCGAAGCGGGCCGAGGCGTTCGTTTGGAGCTGGGTCGACGAGGAAAATCGCGAGCAGCCGCTTGCGACTGACGCGTTCGCCATGTTCAAGGCTGCTCAACTCAAGGCGGCGTTCGTCAAGCCGAAGCTAAAGAAGCCCAAGCTCGTCAAGTTCGGCAAGCGAACGGGCGTCTTGATCTCGATCCAGGGGACCCTTGCTGCGGGCACCAAGAAGCCCCACGCGATCCTGTCGGCGGTCTGCATTCGGGCCGAGGACAAGACGATCGCCGTGATCCAGTTGGAGTGCGCGCCCAAGCACCTCAAGTCCCTCAAGAAGGACTTCCTCAAGCTCCTCAAGCAGCTCAAGTTCTAAACTGCTTTGCCTTGGAAGCGGAGTTCGCTAGATCGCGGGCGCCTTGAGGCAAAGCAGTTTCTAGAGGAGATTGACTAGCTTCGCCCTCTCGCGGGGAAACAGAGACAAGCAGGAGGTGGATGTCGTGGGCGAATGGACTCTTTATCAGTACCCCGGGGATCAGGGCCTGCCCTCGCTCTCGCCGCCCTGCGCCAAGGTCTACCTCGCCCTCCGGCTCTCTGGTTTACGCCACCGCGTCCAGGACATTGGGGCTGAGAACGTTAAGCGCTACAGCCCGACGGGCCGGGTCCCCGCGCTGCGCCTGCCGAGCGGCAAGATCGTCGTCGATTCGATCCGAATCCTGGACACGCTCGAGGCTGTCGAGGGCTTGGCTCAGCCGTTGAGTCCTCGCGAGCCCGCAGCGCGCGCAGCGGATCGGCTCTGGGAGCACTTCGCCAACGACACCCTCTACTGGTGTGCGGTCGTAGGCCGCTGGATGGTGCCCGCCAACTGCCGACGCGTGGCCTGCTTCATGGGGGGCCAGTCCTGGCTTCGCCAGCGTCTCGTCGAGGTGATCGGGAGCCGGGCGGTGGGGGGGCGCGCCAAGGGCCAGGGGACCGGGCTCAAGGAATACGACGAGGTCGTCGCCGATTGGGAGCGCCACCTTCGCGTCGTGGTCGACGGGCTCGGGGCAGGCCCCTACCTTGGCGGGCGGGAGCAGCCAGGTCGCGGAGACCTCGCCATGGCTGGGCTCTTGGCCCAGGTCGGCTGGCGCGACTCGACTCCTCGGCTCCAGGCAGCCCTGGCGGAGCATCCCGCGCTCCGGGCCCACACCCGCCGGGTGTTCGAGGCCTGCGAGGCTCCTGCTCCCGACTGGGTCTAAGACGGCCTACGGAGAAGGCCGTCCTCGCCCCCTCCCGAGCGGGAACGTCGCTAAACTGGCGCGTTGTTAGGAGGCTGAGGCTGTATGGATGCTGGTGTGGGGCCGATCACTGGGATCGATCTAGGGACGACTTTCTCCTCAATCGCGTTCTTGAACGCGTTTGGGCGCGCTGAGATCGTTCCGACGCCCGAGGGCGCTCGCTCGATTCCCTCGGTGGTTTTGTTCGAGCCGGACGGAAGCGGGGCCGTGGTCGGGCAATCGGCCAAGGAGCGCTCGATCGAATGCCCAGATCGAATCGTGGAGTTCGTGAAGCGCGAAATGGGGGACCCCGACTGGGTGTTCCCCATAGACGGGAAGGAGCTCAGGCCCCAGACGATCTCCGCGTTGATCCTGAGGCGACTGATCGAGCTAGGCGAAGCGAAGATTGGGCAGCGCCCGCAGGCCGCCGTGATCACGTGTCCGGCTTACTTCGGCGACCTGGAGCGGCAGGCGACTGCAGACGCGGGCGCGTTGGCTGGGATCGAGGTTCAGGCCGTCTTCAACGAGCCGACGGCGGCCGCGTTGGCGTTCGGCCTCCACCACACCGCGAAGGGCGATCGCGTCCGGGCGCTGGTCTACGACCTCGGCGGGGGCACGTTCGACGTGACCGTGCTCGAGCTCAAGGGGCGTCGGGTCGAGGTCCTCGCGACGGCCGGCGAGGCTCGCCTGGGGGGCAAGGACTGGGACGACGAGCTCCTCAACTACGCCGCGGAGGAGTTCCTCTCCGTGCACGGCGACGACCCTCGCGACGAGCTGGGTTCGATCCAAGACCTCCGCAACCGCTGCGAGGCGGCCAAGGTCGCGCTCAGCAACAAGAGAAAAGCCCGGCTCTTTGTTCGCGCTTTCGGCAAGACGCACAAGCTGGACTTGACTCGCGCCCGCTTCGAGGAGCTGACTCGTCCCCTCCTGCTCCAGACACGGACTTACGTCGAGCAAGTCATGGACGCAGCAAAAATGTCATGGCGGGACGTCGACGTGATCCTCCCGGTCGGCGGCAGCAGCCACATGCCCCAGGTTCGAGAGCTCTTGCGCGAGGTTGGCGGGCGTGAGCCTGACGACTTGTTGGACCCCGACATGGCCGTCGCCCAAGGGGCGGTTTACTACTCCGCGCTCCTTCGAGCCGAGGAGGGCTTCACGATCGAGGTCAAGCGGGCCAAGCAGCCCAAGGGCCGCCGGGCGAAGGAGCTCGCCGACGAGCTGCCCAGTCTGCCTCCTGCCAGCATTAAGGAGGAGGAGGAGGAGGAGGAGGAG
>JAESQQ010000643.1 GCA_016765095.1 Planctomycetota bacterium
CTGATCGCGGGCGTGCTCGACGAGCGCCGGAAGGCGCGTGACGCTCGGCGCGCTCAGGCTGCGGCCAAGGCCAAGAAGCCCAAGCGAACCCTAAGTCAGGTCACCCAAGAGCTGGCGCTGACGCCCCAGCAGTCGACGACGATCCAGAGCCACCTCGAGGACCTCGAGGGGGAGAGCATGCGGATCCTGTTCGCGCTCCAGCCCGAGGCCAATCTGCTTGAGCTCCAGGCCCAACTTGAGCAGTCCAAGCACGATCCAGCCCTCACGGAGAAGCTCCGCGAGACCGTGGCGATCAACTGGACTCGCAATCAGAAGGAGTTTTGGGTCCTCTACGTCAAGCTCGACGCCAAGCTGCGCAAGGTCCTCCCCAAGGAAACCCTCGCGAAGTTCTATCGATACGACGTCAGCCTGGACGCGCCGAACTACCCCGACATGGAGACCTTCTTCGACAAGAAGGAGCAGTAGGCGATCTCACGTCCGTCTACACTCTCTCTATGCACCTCCACGCCACGGGGGGCCGCCCCCTCGCCGTGGCGGCAGGCGTCTCCCTCGCGCTCGCTGGCGCCAAGCTCGCTCTGGGCCTCGTCTCCGGATCGCTGACCCTTCTCGCCTCTGCGGCGGACTCGTTCGCGGACGCCGCGATGTCGGCGCTCAACGCCTGGGGCTATCGCTGGGCGAGAATCCCAGCGGACGCGAACCACCCCTTCGGGCACGGGAAGCTGGAGGGCGTGCTCTCGGTCGGGCAGGGAATGCTCCTGATCGGGATCCTGGCCTCGCTCTTGGTCGGTTCGTTCCTGGGCCTGAGCGAGGGGCGAGCCCTCCCCAGAATCGACATCGCGGTCGCGGGCCTCGTCGGGGGTGGGCTGATCTCGGCCTTCCTGACCTTCTGGCTCCACCGAGCCTCGCGCTCGGACGACTCGCTCTTGATCAAGGCAGACGCGGCCCACTACCGACTCGACTTCCTGAGCGCGGTCGTCGCAGTCGGCGGACTCTTGGCGGCTGGACACTTCAACTTGCCCTGGCTCGACCCCCTCTTCTGTCTCGTGCTGGCGGTCCTGATGCTGCCCGATTGCTTTCGCCTCCTGCGCTCGGGCGGGGCTGTCCTCCTCGACGAAGCCTTGCCTGAGGCGGAGACAGCCCGCGTCCGCGAGGTCCTCGAAGCCCTCGACCTCCCCTACCACGGGCTCCGAACCCGCCGGAGCGGCCCCCTCAGCTTCGTTGAAGTCCACGTCGTGCTTGACCCGCGGACTCCACTTGGCGACGCCCACCAGCTCGTCCAGGCCATAGCAGGCGACATTCGCGAAGCCGTCGCAGGCCAAGTCCGAGTCCTGGTCCACCCAGACGCGGCGGGGCTCGCCGACTCGATCGACCACGTCTTGGACGAGGGGATCGAGGACGAGCCCCAGGAGCGCAAGGCGGACGAGCACGACCCCGGGACGGACGGCTAGGGCGTGCGAGGAGAAGAGCGAAGCCGCCCTCTTAGAAAGCGGGCCTCCGTTGGTTACCGTGCCGCCATGTCTGGCTCCCCCCCCTCCCCACGATGGGTCGTCTACCTGATCGCGCTCGGTCTCGCGACCGGCGTCGCGGGGTGTGGGCCGAGCCTGACCGCAGCCGGCATTCTCGGCTTGGCGGTGATCCAGGCCAAGAACAGCGCGGACGCCGCCAACCCTCCCACCATCAGCGTGGAGGCCCCCGACGGCGCCACGAACGACATCGTGGAGATCGAATATCGGCTGACTGACTTCGACCCCAGCGATCGAGCAGACGTCGTCGTCGAGTTCTCTCAGGACAGCGGCGCGACCTTCGCCCCCGCGACCCAAGCGTTCGTGGACGGCGCAGAGGGCTTGACCAACCTCACGACCTCAGACACCGGCGTCGATCACTTTTTCTTCTGGAACACCGCAGACGACCTCGGCGCCCTGAACGTGACGGGAGTGCAAGTTCGGGTCACGGTTCGGCCATCCGGCGAGCCCTCGGGCGTGGGCAACTCGGCCACGACGTCGAAGTTCGACGTCTTGAACAGGTTCATGACGACGCTTGCGGCGCAGTCGACTTCAACCGAGCTCCTCCCAACCGCCATCACGATTGGGACGCAAGGCGACATCTACCTCTCCGACGCCTCCGGCCACAGGGTCCTCCGCGCGAGCAAGGCCAGCGGAACGACGACGGTCTTGGCCGGGACGGGCACCGCCGGCTTCGAGGAGGGGAACCTGACCGCGACCTCGGCCCAGCTCAACTTCCCGATCGGAATCGGCGTCACGACGACTGGCGACGTCCTGATCGCCGACTTCCTTAACGCCGCGCTGAGGCGAGTCCAAACGGCGAACGGGTTCCTGACCGTGGTTGGCGGACAAGGCGACAGCCAGACCGATGGCGAGCTCGCCGCGAACAGCTTCTTCCTTCCCCGTGACCTGGCCCTCGATCGACAAGACAACGCTTTTATCCTGACCGAGGACAACAGGGTCCGGGTCGTGAACCTCGCGGGCACAGGCAACCTCAGCTTCTCCTTTGGGACTACGACCTGCACCTCGCTCCCCTCGGCATCGATCTCCCTCGGAGCCGAGCGGGTCCACAGCCTCCTCTCGGGAGACCCCGGCTGCGGGACGGGCAGTTCGGCATACACGCAGAAGCTGAGCCAAGGGCGATCATTGGCGCTCGAAGACACAACCACCGAGAGAGTGGCCTACGTCCTCGACGTGGGTGGGTTCGGGACGGGATTCGGGGGTGGATTTGGGGGGACCTTTCCCCAGTTGATCGCGGTCAACCTCGGCTCGGCCTCCGTCTCGCGCTTCTCACCGCGAACGAACTCCGTCGTCTCGATCCTCCCCGGCGACGCGTTCTTGCTCGCCGACCGGACCACGATCCAGAGCGTGGGGACCATTCCCGACATGGCTGTCGGACGCGACGGGGCCTTGATCATCTCGAGCTTCGAGGCCAACCGAGTCTTCGCGATCAACATTCAGACCACGAGCGTTCAGGTCGCCGCGCAAACCCTCTTGCCGGGCGAGTTTGTCGCCGTGCTCGGGAGCGGAATCGGCGGGTTTGAGGGCGACGGCTTGCCCGGTGCCTCTGCCCAGCTCTTCTTCCCAACCGCCGTCGCCGGCGACGCCCAAGGAAACGTCTACGTGGGCGAGTCGAGCGGCCGGTTGCGCGTCGTCGCCGGGAGCAGCGGACTGACCTTCGCGGGACAGACCACCGCGGCAGGCCTCGTGGGAACCCTCCCGGTGGCTGTGCCCGGCACGATACCGGAGCCCGTCAGCCCGAATCTGATCGCTCAAAATAGATCGGGGGATCTATTCTTCTCTGACACCTCAGCTTCGGATCCGCGTTCGAATCGAGTGTTCCGCCTCAACCCAAGCTCAGGCGCCTTGGCCACCGTCTTGGGCAACGGGTCTCTCGGGGACAGCGGAGACGGCGGACCGGCGACCGAGGCCCGGGTCGGACAAATCGGTTCACCTGCGATCAGCCCAGACGGTCGGGTGTTGGTGGTGCCTGACGTCAGCCACCACCGGATCCGCGCGGTCAACCTGACCCGTGGGCCGCTCACCTTCCTCGGGGTCCAGATCGCCGCCGGCGAGGTCGAGACCGTGGTCGGCGTCGGCCAGATCACGAGCGGGACCACGATTCCTCTCGGCGACGGTGGCCCGGCAACCCTGGCCAGCCTCAACCTGCCGGTCGCAGTCGACTTCGACCAACAGGGTTTGCTTTGGATCTCAGACGCCGGCAACCACCGGATTCGAGTCGCGAACCCAACCGACCAGAGCCAGACCGTGCTCGCAGCGACGATCGCCCCCAACCGAATCCAGACCGTGGTCGGGACCGGGGCCCGAGCCGCCGCCGAGAACTCCGGCGACGGCGGCCCCGCAGGGCAGGCCGACTTGAACAAGCCAGGCGGCCTCCTAGGACCCGACGGCAACTTCTACCTCCTCGAGGACTCTCTGAGCGGTGAGGGGCGGCTCCGGGTCGTGAACCTCAGCTCGACGACGATCCAGCGCGGGGCCGTCAGCATTCCCGTAGGCGCGATCGCGACTGCGGCGGGGAGCGGGCTGGCGCGCCTCAACGACAACTCGAACCTCGGCGACGGTGGGGCAGCTCTCGCGGCGACCTTCCGACGGGTCGCTGGGCTCACGATCAGCTCGAGCAACCTCGTGTTCGTCTCCGACGGGGGCGATCACCGGATCCGCGTCATAAACCTGGGTCAGGCCCAGCAACTCAACGGCGTCTCGATCGCGGTCGGCGGGATCGAGACCGCCGTCGGGACGGGTGTCCCAGCTTTTGGGGGTGACCCCGGCGTGATCGGAGCGGTCTTCAGCCCAGGGCAGACCGCGAGTCCCATAGACGAGCCCGGCGGCGTCCTGTTCTTCGACGACGGTCGCCTGATCGTCCTCGACACGAACAACGGCGCCCTCCGAATGGGTAACTTCGCGACCAGCCCACGGAGCCTGGCGGGCGCCACGGCGACGCCGGGTCAGCTCGTGATCGTGGCGGGAGAGCGAGCCGGCAAGGGCCGAGCCCAATCTCCGCGTGACGTGAGGGTCAACGCGGCAGGAGAGGTCTTGTTCAGCGACGAGGGCGCCTCCCAACGCTCGCCTGCCGTGCTCCGCCTCGACCCCAAGAGTCGCGTGGTGACGCGAATCGCCGGGTCCGGGCGACGAACTGCAGGCGACGGAAGCGACCTCGGCGACGGCGGCCCAGCCTTGTCGGCGACTTTCGCTGAGGTCGCCGGGATCGACCTCGACACCCAGGGGAATCTCTACGTCTGCGACGGTGGGAACCGCAGGGTGCGCTTTGTCAACACGACCTCCTCCGCCCTGACGCCCGTCCCGGGCCTGACCGTCGAGCCGAACGGGATCGGAAGCGTCCTGAGCGGAGCGGGTGGGGACAACAACACCGACAACGACGACGGTCAGTCGATCACGACGGGCTCTGTGGACCTCCTGTTTCCGATCTCGGTCGGCGTCGCGAGCAACGCGCTCTGGGTCGTCGACGAGGGCAGCCAACGCCTCCTCAGAGTCGACACCACCACCGGGACCGTAGCCGGGGTTTTCAGCCGCACCGTCCTTGGAACGGGGACCGGGACCCTCGCCGCCCAGAGCGGATTCACGATCCTCAACGACTCGACCGCCAACTTCACGAGCCTCGGCGTCCAAGTCGGAGACCTGGTCCAGTTTGGGGGTCAGCAGCCTCGCGTGATCGCGGTCGTCGACGCTCAGACCCTCGCGCTGGGGACTCCGCCTCCGAGCGCGGCGACCGTTGGCAACTACTCGATCCAGCGAGACGACCAGCCGCGAGCGGTGGCGGCCTTGAGCGACACGGTCGCCTACCTCGCGGTCCAGTCCGTTCAACGCGGAGGAGGCCGCCTCCTCCGCGTGACCCACACCGGCTCGGCGCTGACCACGACCACGATCGCCGGCAACGGGGACCCAGCCTGGAACGGGGATCTCCTGACGGCGTCCGCGCTTCAGTTCGGTCAAGTTGGAGGAATGCACGTCTCTGGCGACTTGTTGCTCCTCGCCGATTCGACCAGCCACCGGATCATTGGGATCAACATTGGGTCCTCGACCCTGACCGTGGCCGACCTCACGATCGGAGCCGGGGAGGCTCGGACCCTAGCGGGCGGAGGACAAGGCGCACCTGGCTTCAACGGAGACGCGATCCCGCCTCACCTCGCGCTCCTCAACCGCCCGACCGGAGTCGGGGTCGAGCCGCGCAACGAGATCGTCCTCGTCGACGCGGGCAACGGGCGCGTTCGTCGCTTCGAACGCTAAGGGCTGATTCGCCGTACATGAGCGCGGGTGAGCGAGCTACGCTCACCCACCCGC
>JAESQQ010000644.1 GCA_016765095.1 Planctomycetota bacterium
GAGCCGTTTTTCACGACCAAGCCTGTCGGCAAGGGGACCGGACTCTGGCTTAGTCAGGTACGGTTTCGTCAAACAGACAGGCGGACACATCAAGATCTATTCGGAAGTCGGGCAGGGCACGACGGTCAAGCTCTATCTGCCTCGTCTTACGAAGTCGTCATCGGAAGAAAGCGTTTTGGAGGACGAGCCGAGCCCCGAGGGCTCCCCGACGGCGACGCCGGCTCCACCCCGCCGGCGAGGGAGGCCCCACCCCGAGGGGCTCGTCTATTGGCTCCGCTCACCCGTGTTTCCTAGGCCTCTCGCGCTCTTGGCCGACCGGACCTACGTCCTGGGCCGGGCGGGCAAGGCAGACCTCCCGATCCCTTCGGATCGGATCTCGCGACGTCATGCGAGCCTCAGTTGGGACGAGGGGCGCTTGCTCGTTTGTGACCTGGGCTCGACGAACGGGACCCTGGTCGAGGGACGCGCGCTCGTGAAGGGCAAAAGGGTCGCTCTCCGCGGCGGGGCCCGGTTCAGCCTGGGCGGATTCGAGATCGAGGTCCTGGCGCTGCGGGCCGGCGTCAGCCCCTCGTCTGGGGGGGTGCGCCCTGACGCTCCGACCCGCGAGCACGTTAAGAAGCGGGCGCCGCCCCGCCTGCTCTGAGGCCGGCCCTAGTGGTCCGTCACCTCCTCGAGGCGCGCGACGTGCGAAGACTGCGGCGGCTCACGTACAAGATCCAACGCGTACCGCTGCTGATCCTCGACGAACTGGGCTTCGTCCCCTTCGACCGGGCGGGAGGGGAACTCCTCTTCAACCTGCTCGCAGAACGGCACGAACGTCGGTCCACGATCGTCACGACCAACCTGGCCTTCAGCGAGTGGGTCCAGGTCTTCTGCGACGAGAAACTCACCACCGCACTCTTGGATTGGATCGCCTGGCGGGCAGGGCGCACGTCTTGACCACCAAGGGGAAGTACCGGACGCGTAAGAGGCGGAAGTCCAACTAACAATCTGCCCCGTGTGTGGCGGGGCGTCAGAAGAAGCTTGGACGCTTGGACTAAGGACAAAGTCCGAGTAGAAATCGAACAGGGTGGGTCATTTGCTGAACGGCAAGTGGGTCAGTTTCCAAGCGTTGCGAACACGCCTCTCTCTCTATTGCACGCTGACGCTGCCAGCACCTGTGGCCGTGTTGTCGGACTCGTTGCTCTCGGCGTGGAAGCCGGTGGGGTCTACTTCGACTCGCCAGGTGTAGTCGTTTCCTGTGGGCATGCCAGCAGGGGGAACGCAGAGCACTGCCTGCACCGCGGAGCCGGAGGCGTTCAGGTTGACGTTGGGGAATTGGCTGCTCGAGTCGCTGTCGCTGGAGCAGAGCCAGGTGCCCTTTGTCGGGGAGGTCAGCCAAACTCGCACCAGGGCGTAGGTGCCGAGGTTAAGCGACCCGCCAGTTCGCTGGACGGTCACGTTCGGGAAGTAGACGACGCCGCGGCCAATAGTGGTGGGTCCCGAAACACTGCACGTGAGATTCGGGAGGGCCGACGTGATCGAGAAGTTCGCGTCGCTGAAGTCCGCGGGGCTGCCCGTCCCCGCCGCGCTGATGCCGATCTGGTAGGTGTTACCGTCGGGCCAGTTGCCGGGCGGGTTGAACCCGACGCTGCCCGTGTTGGGGTGATTCGCCGCGATCGTCGCGTAGTAGCTGTCGTTGCGGTAAACGTGGATCTGCACGGCACCGCCGAAGTTGGAGGTCGACCAGCGAATCGTGAAGGTCGTGCCCTTGACGAGGATCTCTCCGCCGTTTGGACTCAGGACCGTGATCGAAGGAACCGCGGCAGCGTTCACACTGAAGGTCCCGTCGCTCGTGTCGGTCGGCCCTGAGGAGCCGCTGCCGGAGACTCTGAGCGTGTAGCCACCTCCGCTCGGCCAGTTCGCCGCGGGGGTGAAGTTCAGGCTGCCCGTGTTGGCGTGGCTGGTAGCCAACGTCGCAAACACGTTGCCGTTCAGGAGGACCTCCACCCGGACATTGCCTTGGTAGTTGGTGCTGCTCCAGCGCGCTGTGGTGCTGGTCCCAAGGGTTAAGGACTCGCCACCGTTCGGGGCGTCCACTGTGATCGTGGCCAGCGGAGGCGGTGGGGTCGCTGGCGGGGTCGTCGCGCTCGCCTCATTCGAATGGGGCGAGTCGCCAGCAGCGTTGAAGGCGCTGACTCGGTAACGATAGGTTGTCCCGGCGGACAGGTTCTCGTCTCGGAACCTGATCGTGCCCTGGCTGGAACCCGGCCCCACGGTCTTCACGGTCGCCCAGGTGCCAGCGATCCTGCGCTCGATCCTGAACCCGTCCTCCCCGATCGAGCGGTCCTGCCATTCGAGGTCGATCTGGTTCTGCGAGGCGGCCGTCGCGACCAGAGCCGCCGGGGCGTTTGGCGGCGACTGCAGACTCTGGGTGGCCATCCAGGCGCGCACTTGGTCCCGGACGCTGAGGCCTGGATAGGTCGTCCCCACGATCTGGTCGTCGTTGTAGATGTCGCTGTGGCCCTTGAATGGTCTGAGCAGGCTCGTGTCGGCCAGGAAGAAGCGCTCCCGGTTCAGGACTCGTTCGCCCGACTCGCTGACGTTGTCGCGGACCACAAAATCGTCGTCCGCGATCACCACGAAGTATGGCGGCGAGCCGGAGTTCTTCGTGGAATTCAAGTTGGCCAGGAAGCTGGAGCCCACCCGCAGGTCTTGCGCCCCTTGGAAGTTCCCGAAGGCTCCGTCATCGATATCGACGAGTTGGGCCAAAGCTGCAGCAATGTCAGCGAGCGGCGCCCCCTCGTGGGGGCTCCCAAAGGTCACGAGGGAGGCGACTCGTCCGTTCGGGTTCAGGGTCTCGAGGTACGTCCGGCAGAGCAGTCCGCCCATGCTGTGTCCGAAGAGGTGCACTCCCTGCGTTCGGTGAGCCAACATGGAGGCGAGACCCTGTGCATTGGCCGAGATCCCGTCGGCCGACGGATACCTGGCGAAGGCCACGGCGTCATAGCGGGAGCTCAGCCACGCCTTGAGCCAGCTCTGGTCGAACTTGGCTGGAGAGGAGCTGAAGCCATGCACCACGACGGCCACGTCGCCGGCCAGCCAGAAGGGGTGGTTGGGGTCCAGGGGCCGCAGCAGGTCGTCAACGAGCGGGGCTCCCGTCGCGTCGAGCAGCCCCATGGGCTGATAGAAGTTCGCCAGGGTCTCCGAACTGCCGGTGACCTTGTCCCCGGCGACCTGCAGCACGGAGCTGAAGTGAGGGACGAGGACGGAGAGGCGGTTGTTGCTCGGGTCCCTCCCGGTCACGTGGAGCGCTTCCGTGGTCGCGTCGGAGACCACGATCGCCTGGACGACACCCTCGTCCAGCTTGTTCTGAGACACCCAGGAGTCGGCGTAGCCAAACTCTAGCGTGGAGGGACTCGAGAAGCTCAAGCCGCTTGGGCTGAGCTTGTAGACCAGGCTGCCGGGCAAGGCTTGCCCGGCGGGGAAGATCTCGACTCGAATGTCGACGTCACCGAGCATCGCTCCAGCGGGGATCGTCAAGGTCCCACCGCTGATCTGTGCTCCCGTGGCCGGGTCCACGAACCCCGGCCAGGAGACGCGGCCTCCAAGTGGGCCCACGGTTTCGCTGCCGGAGGTGAGCAGGGGACCCAGTTGCAGCGAACCAGTGATCGGAGGCCCGTAGGTGTAGCCCGCTTGGAAGGTCGCCGTCCCGCCTGCAGTGGTCACGACGACGTCCGCGTCTCCCTTGGTGCCAGCGGGAGTGAGGCCCGTGAACGTGGAGTTGTCCACGCAGGTCGGGTTCGTGAGCGCTTGGCCTCCGACCAGCACCTTGGTCTGACTCGTGAAGTTGGCGCCTCGAATCGTCAGGAAGGTCCCACCCCCCGCCTGGCCGAAGGCTGGGCTGACGCTCTGAACGCTTGGACTTCCGACCGCAGCGACCGTTCCATGGGAACCACCGCCACTGCCTCCACCGCAGCCTGCGAAACCAAGGGCCAAGGGAATCAAAAGGACGCCGAGAGCAGTTCGGATCATTACTCACCTCCACCCTCCTTAAAGACGTCTGGCTCAGGCCGTGTACGACATTCCTTGGATTTGCCCTAACCGTTGCCATGACAGTGATTTGCCGTCTTTATGGCAAGGGTGTACTCTTCCATTCGGAGCACTCGATGGCGAACGGCTGGCCCAAGACCTCGTGGACCGAGATTGCAAGAGCGACTTCGGCCAATGCCGAAACGCGTCAGGCGGCCTTGGGGCAACTGGTCGGGGCCTACGAAATCCCAATCAAGGGGTGGTTGCGGCGGCAGAACCTGGAGGAGCCAATCGAGGACCTCTTTCAGGGCTTTTTCGCCCACCTCATCGAGAACGATCTCGCCGCCAAGGTCGGGGAGTCGCCCCAGTTCCGGGCTTACCTGCAGGCTTGCCTGCGGAATCACGTGAGGGATTTCCTCAAGGCGCGGGGGCGCCTCAAGCGCGGAGGCGGTCAGCACTTCGTACCTGCTGACTCCAGCCTCGTTGATCCGAAGGCCCCGTCTCCATGGGAGGAGCTGGATCGAGGGATCGCCTTGGCTCTGTTTCAACACGCAGCCAAGGTTCTGAAACGCAGCCCCAATGCCACCGCCGGTCGGCGCGCCGTGTTCGATCGCTATGCAGAGGGCTTACTCAGCGGGAGGGACGAGTCCGCCAAGGATTGCGCTGAGGCTCTCGGGTTGACCGAAAACGACGTGAAAAACGACCGCCAGTGGGCCCGCGATAAGCTCAAGGAAGTCATGGTGGAGTTGATCCGTGCCCAGTGCGACCCTGAGTTCGTCGGTAAGGAACTGGAGTACTTCATGAGCCTCGTGAAGGGCTCCTAGCAGGGTGGGAGGCGAAGCGTCGACGCCTCCGGGTGCCGCTCACGACCGCGCGCAAGACGAGGGCGCTGATTCCGGCCACCCTTGCCGCATTGGGCGCTTCGAGGTCCTCGAAGCCATGGGCCGGGGAGGAATGGGCGAGGTCTTTCGCGTTAGGGACGCGGGTCAGGAGTATGCCCTCAAGCGGGTGCAGGCCCACTCTGTTGACCTCAAGGAGCGCTTCCTTCGCGAAGCGCGGATCCTCCTCGCTTTGATCCCCCACCCAGGCATCGTTGCGGTCCACGAAGTCTCCCAAGGCCCCCCGCCCTACTTCACCATGGACCTGGTCCAGGGCCACACCCTCGACGAGTGGGCGAGGGAGCGGAAACCCACCGCGCCGACGATCGTGCACGTCTTTTCCCAACTGGCGCGGGCCGTGCAACACCTCCACGCCTACGGTGTGTTCCACCGCGACCTTGCTCCCTGGAACATCATGGTACGGACGGGTGACGTTCCCGTGCTGATCGACTTCGGCCTCGCGACCGCTCAGAGCGAGGCCTCCCTCACCCGGACCGGGCAGTTTCTTGGCAACCCGAAGTTCGCAAGTCCGGAGCAGCATCGAGGAGACCCCCTCGACGCGCGCAGTGAGGTCTATTCGCTGGGCTTGACCCTCAAGCATGTGCTGGACGAGGGGCACTCGACCGATCTGGAGCGACTGCTGCACGCAGTCGCGGAACGTTGCGTCTCTGAGCTCCCCGAGGATCGATACCCGTCTGCGGGGGCTCTGGCTGACGCCCTGCGCAAACTGACGGCTCCGACGGGGCCTCTCGCCCCCGTCTCGCTCGTCAGGGAGAAGGTCTGCTTCGGGGCTTCCCAGGCGGTCTTCCTCTTGGGCATGCTTGCCTCTTACGAAGTGGGTTGGCTGGCAAAGATCCCGATCGTGGTGACCAGCCTGTGCGCCTCGACGTGGGTGTATCGCTACGCTTCGAGGTTCTATGTTCACTTCGCTGGCCTGGGTCGTAGGGTCCGCTTCTTCCTCTTCTTAGCCAGCCTCCAGCTGCCCCTGTACGCGCTGCTCTCCTTGGGATTTCCCTCCAGCCTCTTCGGACTGGTGCCCGTTGCTCCCTATACGAGCTGGCTCGGTTGGTTTTGCCTGGGCGCGATCGTCGTCCAACAATTGAACCGCGAGACCAGGAAGGCTCTCAAGCGGCGCTATGGCCTGATCCCCGGAGAGTTGTTGGACTTCCTCGCGGAGGCTCGAGGGAAGCAGCGGTCGATCGCGTGGATCCTGGGGTTCTTCTTCCTCTTTACGTTCTTCGGTCTCCTGCCTGAGGTCGCGTGGCTCTCAGCGGCAGGAGCAACCCTTGCGGGCGGCAGCTGGGTCTACCGAGATCACCTCTCCCTCTCCAACGTCGAATCCGTCCTCGATCGCTGGCGCATTTGGGGCCAGGACTCGAACTCGCCCGAGCCTGCTGCTAACGAGCCCGAAGGCCTCGATCGAGCTCCTTGAGAGCAGCCCTAGCCACCAAGTATCACGAGGAGGTTCGGCTAGCTGGGTGGGCTCAGGTCTTGTCGCGTAACCCCAATCGTCTCGGGCGATCCTCTATGTGAGTCATCAGCCATACCCGGTCAGGAACGGAATGGTCGCGAGACCCGAGCTCTGGCCTGGAGCCAAGTTCCTCCCCGAGGACCTCGGCACGACGATCACCGTCAAGAAGCCCGAAGGGGCCTTCTTCGGAGGCCGGGGACGTGAGAAGCAGGTCCCGACCGATCCCTACGCCCTCGAGCATTGGCTGTCCGAGCTGGCCCGCGAGCAGGACCAGGCAGTCGAGTTCGGTCGGGAGCGCGACAGAGAGCGAAGGCGAGACGGCAAGAGGCCCAGCACGCGCAGAAGCCGGGAACTCGATCGCCAGCCAGCGCCGCAACCGCGTCCGCAACCAGCAGAAGGCCCGCCTCGAGTCCTCCGGGCCAAGTCGTTCGACCCTCTCCGACGAGGTCAGATCGAGATCTCGCTTCCCGACGGATACGAGGGCTGGTCCCCCGAGCGGGTCCTTCACGCACAGCCGTGGGACGGGTTTACCCGATGACCCAGACCCTGCTCTACGCCCTCGGAGCCCAGAGTTGTTGTTGGGCCCACCGGCTCATTCCCACTCCTCGCAGCCACTCGGGATTGTGAAGGGACCCTCAAGGCCCTCGTGAGGCAATCGGGCTAGAACTTGCGCCGCTTCAGCTTGCGCTTTCGATACTCCGGGTAGTCCCGCAGGCGCTTGAGGTCACGGAGCGCGCTCTGGACCGTGGCCTCGAAGCGGTGGTGCCACTTGCGCGTCTTGAGCGCTTGGAGCGGCTTCGCCGCCGACGCTCGATCGCCGTCCAGGATCAGGCTCCGGGCGAGGCCAATGTAGCCCTCGGGCTCGTCGCTCCGAACTCGGATCCACTGACGCCAGTGGATCGCAGCCTCGTCGTAGGCGCGCTGTCGCTCGCGGACCTTGGCGAGGGCGCCTTGAGCAGCCGCCTCGTTGGGCTGACGCTCGACGAGGGTCGTGTAGGCCCGCTCGGCCCCGGCCGTGTCGCCCACCTTCGTGAGCCGGTTGCCAAGTTCGACGTAGATCGAGGGCTCGTGCCCTTTGACGCGCGCCAGGGCCAGATACTGGTTGGCGGCCGCGCGGGCGTCACCGAGGGAGTCGTAGCAGCGAATCAGGAGCTGGTGAGTCACCTCGTCCGTCTCTCGAGCCGCGAGCGCGAGCAGGAGCTGATCCACTGCCTCGGCGGGTTCTTGACGTTCCATGAGGACCTTGCCGATCACCCGGCGCAGGAGCGGGTTCTCGAGGCCGGTCTCCTTGACCTCAGCGTCGAGGTGCTTGAGGTAGCCGCGGAGGTCCTTGGCCTTGCGGAGAACTTGCTCCAAGGTGTTCATGGAGTGCTGGCGCTGAATCCGGTGGCCACCCCAGGCCACGATCGCCCCGGCCGACGCGTCGACTGCGCCGATCACGTCTCCGAGTCCTGAGCGGCACCTGGCCAGCTGGCCGTAGTAGTGCGCGAGCGTCCCGTCGCCGACGCCGCGGTTCGAACGCACGCGGGCGTGGAGCTTGATCGCGACTTTGAACAAGACCGAGCCCTGCTTGTGACGGCCGGTGTCGAGGCAGGCCTGCGCGACGCTCGCGACGGCCTGCTCGTGCCAGGACTTGGTCTCCTTGAGCATTGCGATCGCGGCTTCGATTTCGGCGTCCGCGGCCTTGGCCTGGCCGGTGTGGTGCAGGCAGCGAGCGAGGTTGAGGCGGTGGGATAGGTAGCGCGGGCGCTCCTTGAGCAGCTGGCGGTAGACAGGGATCGCCTCGCCGTAGCGCGCGGCGTGGAACAAGTAGCCCACCAATATCTCGCGTCCCCCTCGGCCGAGCTTTCCGGCGGCGTTGCGGGCGGCGAGCAGCGAAGTCGCGAGCTTGTTCTCCGAGAGTCCATGCCAGAGGTACTGGCACACCCGCTTGAGGACAGGCTCCTCCTGGCCGTGCTTCTCAATGATCGCCTGCGCTTGGCGGAGGAAGTCGGCCCGCGCGGCCGCCCAGAAGGTGTGGTTGTGGCGGTGGTAGATCGCCTGTTGCGTGTTCTGCCCGTGGCGGAGGTGACGGAACATGGCATTGAGCACGATCTTGAGTAGCCGCTTGCCGAGCTTGCTCCCATAGACCTGGGCCCCCTGTGTGTCTGCCTTGCGGCGGAGCTCGGACATCTGCCAGCCGCGACTGGGCCAGGCGTCCCAGTTGCAGAGCCGGAGCCAGCGAGGCTCGTTCTCGGCGCGCTCGACTTGGAACTCGAGCGCAGCTCGCGAACCGAGGATCTGCTCGACGACTTGGCTGACGCGCTGGATCATGTTCGGCGCGCCGCGGTGGTGCCAGCGAGACAGGACCGCGGGCAGCCGGGTGTGGGCCAACTCGACGACGTCGTCGCGGAGGTCGGCCGCGGCGGCGCGCTCGGCCCGGTTATGGACTCGGCGGCCCTCTCGATAGTGGCCCCGAGTTTGAATCACGCTCACCGCTTGGTAGACGTGTTGATTGGCCTCGTTCTCGTTGCGGGCGACCGCGAGGCGGGCGTAGGCTCGCTCCAGGATCGCTCGGAAGAGCGTCGCCTCACGACCCAGGCTGACCTCGCCGCCGGCCCGGAGGCAGGCAATGTAGAGCTGGTCTAGGCGCTGGCTGAGGCGGTGTGCAGTCTGGTAGCTCGCGGGGTGCTTCCGCTCGGCCTGGATCTCGGTCTCAGCCTGGCGCCAGGACTTCATGGCTTGGAGGTAGCTGATTCGGGTCTCGAACAGGCTCCAGGCGTAGCCGGGGAAGGAGCCGTCTGGCTGGCGCGACGCGTTGAGCGCGGCCTCCAGGGTCAGCAGCGCGTCCCGTCGCTTCTGATAGGTCCACTGGATCTGGGCCAAGTAGCGGCTGAGCTCGACGTGCTCCTGGCTTCCCTTGGTCTTGGCTCGGTTCACGAGGACCTTGAGCTGGCGGACCTGCTCGTCGGCGAGCGCAGCCGGGCGGAGGGAGCCTTGCTGAGCCAGGAACGCGGCCCAGAGACGGTCCTCACCCTTTGCCCACTGCCCGCGCTCGAAGGCGCGCGTGAGCGCGGCCAAGGCGCGGCGGCCTGAGGCCTCGCCGCCCTGCTTCTGGCGCGCAGCTTGGAGCGCGGTCAGGAAGTCGATCAAGTCCAGCGCGCGCTGGTCGGTGACCGTCTTGGCGCGCTTCCGCACGACCTCTAGGTGCTTGGTCAGCTGGTCGAGGGTCGCCTCCTCCTGGAGGAGCGTGCTGATCTGGCGGAAGCCCGCCGCGAGCTGGTAGATCCCTTGCGCGCTCTGGCCAATGGCCGCTTCGGGAACGCAGGCCAGGAGACGGAAGTCGCGGGTCGTGGCGTAGTAGTTGCGCAGCACGTAGACGTGGTTCTGGGGCCGGCTCGACTTGCGGAGCAGGGCCAGGAAACGGATCGGGACTTCCTCGTTGAGCTCCTCGGGGACTTTCTTCCCGCGTCGCTGGTACTTCTGATAGAAGTCGTTTTGGAGCCCCTGCTGGAGGCGCCATTCGTTGAGGTGGCCCCAGCTCTCGACCTTGGCCCAGCGCGACTCGTCGCGTCGGTCGAGGACGTGATAGTAGTCAGCCAGGCGGCGCCACTCCTCGTGAGTCAGCTCGTTCTCGAGGGCTTTGAGGATCGCGGCGGCTTTTGCGAGCTCGTCGGTCTCGGTCAGCGCCGCAGCCAGGGCGCGGCCCCAACGGCGCTCCTTGACTTCCTTGCCCTCCCCAAACCACTCCACAAGGCGCTTGCGGAGTGTGTCCTGTCCGCCAACGACGGTCAGATAGCAATAGAGGACCTCGCGCCAGTCGAGGAGCTCGTTCTTCTTACCCATGGCCTGGTTGATCAGGGCTTCGAAGGCTTGGCCGTGCTTCTTGGCGAGCGCGCCCGCGCGGGGGAGGTCGGCCAGGAGGAGGAGCTGGGTCGCGACGGCTCGGCTGGCGACGATTCGCCAGCGGAGGTCGGTCGCGGGAGAGCTCTTGGCGGCGCCCGCGCCGGCGACAGCCTTCTTGAGCAGTGTGCGCGCGGTCTCAAGGAGCTTGCCCTTCTCTCCCTTCAGCTTGACGCTCAACCAGAGCGACTCGATCTCCAGCCAAGGCCGGAGGAGTTCCGGCCAGGCCTGACCGGTCTGAACGAGTCGAGCTCGCAGCGCGAGGCGAGCCGTGCGGAGGAGCGCGTCGCGCTGGGCCTTGGCTTGGCGCCGGTCGAGCTTGTTTCGGTTCGGGAGCGCCTGGAAGAGCGCCGCGCCGCGGGCCGAGGCGAGCCAGTCGTGCAGATCGTGGAGGCTCGCGATCCAGGCGTTTTGGGCCTCCGCCAAGACCTCGCCCTTGAGCTTGGTCGAGGGCTCGAGGGCTTGGAAGAGGACGAGGACCTCGGCCTCTGCGGCCTGAGTCCAAGACCCACCGACCAGCGCCCCGTAAAGCTCTCTGGTCCGGGCGCGCTTCTCGGCTGGCGTCTTGGCGAGCTTGAGGAGGCGGCGCCGGCAGTCGAGTTGGAGGTCGCGCTTGGCGTAGCTCATGATCACCGACTGCAGGTCTTGGGCCTCTTGGCTCGTGGCGTCGGCGACTCCGGCCCAGCGCGTGTAGACCTCCCCGAAGAGCTTCGGCCAGCCAGCCGCTGGCTTGCCTTTGTCGGCTTCACGGTTGTCGGCCGGCGCGAATCCGACTCCGCGCAGAACTTGGCAGAGGCGGCGCAGGCGGGCGCTCTCTAGGGTCGCGATTCCGGCGCTGAACTCGGCATAGAGCTCCTTGCCGAGGAGCTTGCTGGTGTCGGCTTGGCGGTAGCGCCAGTCGTGGAAGATCCGCGTGCCGTGGTCCCAGGGGGTCTGGAAGGACTCGGCGCCTTGAGCCTTCTCGGCGCTCAGGAGTCGCGAGGCGATCTTGGTCAGGAGCGCTTGGCGCTCGGGGGGAATCCGCCCGCCGTAGTTGGGGATCCCGGGCATTTGCCCGAGGAGGTGATTGATCGAGCCAGCCAGGCGGTGCCAGGTCCGCCGGTCGCCTCCGAGCGCGCTCTTGGGGAGGGCCGCGAACCAGGCCGCGATCCGCTCGGCGACGTCGTCCTCGCGGTCGAGCATGATCAGGGCCGCGAGCAGGCGTTCGTATTGGTGCACGGGGAGCGCGGGGTCGACTTGGGCCGCGTCCCACGCGTCGATCCGCTTAACCAGCTCGCGGTAGCGCACACTCTGCCAGAGCTCGCGCGCGAGCTCTTCGCGGAGTTGGCCAGCTTCGCTCGGCAGCCAAGGGCCGCCGGTCTTGAGGACGCGATCGAGGTGGGCCAGCGCCTTGGGGGCTTCCTGACGATTGAACAGGGCCTGGGCGTAGCCGACGTGGACCTGGGCGGAGAAGGGGTAGGCCTTGGTCAGCGTCTCGCGGAGGCGGAAGGAGGCTTCGCCTTGGCCGGCTTGAGCGAGGGCGTTGACCCGACGCTGGTCGAGCGCAAAGGCGGGATCGATCCGCTTTGTCTGCCGCGTGAACACGGCGCTAAGTCGCTCGAGGACGACGAGCTGCTCGGCGGCGCCGAGCGAGTAGGACCAGCTGAGCAGCGCGTTGGCTCGGGCGACCTCGACTCGCGCCGGGGCCTCGGCCAGGGCGGCCGCTTCGGCGTAGAGGAAAGTCCGCAGCTCCTCCAGGCGCCGGCGCTGAGAGCGCCAGGTGGCTCGGAACAGGACGGCGGCTTCCGCCTTGCCCAGGCTCTTGATCAGGGCCTCGACCTGGGGGGTGGCCGCGTCCCAGCGCTGTTGACCGATCTCGAGCGAGACCGCGATCAGGCGGTCCTCGAGGCGGGGCTTGCCGCCTTCAACGGCCTGGCGGGCGTCGTCGAGGCCAGGCAGGGGGCCGATCACGGTCGCGCCGACCCGGCGGGGCGCCAGGATCGCTAGGCGAGCGGCGTAGGCTCTCTCGGCGTTCAAGGCTGCGAAGGCGCGCGTCCGAACCCAGCCGGCGCGGCCCTTGACGTCGTAGGACGTCTCCTTGGTCGGCCAGCTCTTGCCGGCGACCTGGACGAAGTCGCTGAACACGGTCTTGCTAAACACCTTCCCGCCTCGCGTGAAGCGGACCTCGGTCACGACGCCGAGCGTCGTGTTTATGTCGAACTCCGCCTCGTGGCCCCAGCGCCGCTGGGCGAGGGGAGGCTGGAACCGGATCGTGGCCAAGCCGGGCATGCCCCGGGAGGTGATCGTGGCCGTGTAGCTGGCGTAGCCGCGGAAGGCGGCGCTGAACAGCCAGGGCACGAGCTGGGGGTAGTCGGTCAAGTCGGCGCTCTCGGCGGGGCGAGTCCGGCCGGTCTTCCAGAGCAGGCGCAGCGCGCCGCGCTCCTTGCCGATCGCCCACTGGAGTTGGGTGTTGTCGCCGGCGACGTGCAGAGGACGGTTCGCCCAGCTGGCCGGGCTCAGGACTCCGAGGCCCTCGC
>JAESQQ010000645.1 GCA_016765095.1 Planctomycetota bacterium
CCTCTTGGCGGGCCGATATCCGATCGTGGCCGACAACCTCCAAGACTTCGTGCAGGCGATCCTCGAGCGAGACCCCCCGCCGATCGAGCGCTTCAATCCGCGCGTCCCGCCCTCGATCTGCGAGATCGTCCGCAAGGCCATGAAGAAAAAGGCTGACCAGCGCTATCAAACGGTGGAGGAGATGTACCAGGCCCTCGACATCGAGCGTCAGCGCTACGGGATTCCCGCGCCACCCCTCCTCTGCCCAGAGTAAGAGTAGTAGAGAGAGAGTAGTGGGCCAAGAAAGAGGGCAACCAACTCAAAAGGGAGCGCCTGAGCGCTCCCTCTGAGGTGATCGTTAGGTTGCGGTCGGTCGAGCGAGCGTCTACTTGCCGTGGCCGTCCCCGTCCCCATGGCCGTCGCCGTCCCCGTGGCCGTCCCCGTGGCCGTCCCCGTCGCCGTCCCCGCTCTTGCGCTTCGCCGGGCTCGGGTGCTGCCACTTCCGCTTCATGGCTGGAATGACCTTGAGGTCCTCGCCACGTCCCGAGTGGAACTTGAAGTCGAGGGAAATGCTGGGGTCATACTCGACGAATCCGTCGCCCTCGCACTCGGGGCAGAGACCGGTTCCCTCGCAGTAGTAGCACTTCTCGGGGGTCTTGGTCTCCTTGATGTTTGGATACGTCTCCTTCCAACCCGTCGTGTCGTAGGCGCCCGTGCTGCCCGTGCCCGCGCCGAGGCAGTTGGGGCAGTGCGCCGTCGCGCCGCAGCTCCAGCAGGGCCCGTCGCTTGGGTTGGTGTTGAGGAGAACCCCGCGCAGCTTGCAGGTCGGGTTGGTGCTGCAGATTCGCAGAGTGGGATCGACGGGATAGCTGCAGTTGGGACAGAGCAACTCTTCTTTGTGGCCGACCGCCGCCGAGAGGTCAGTCGCGACGAAAGACACGTAGCGCTTGCAGCTCTCGTGGTAGCAATAGCTCTGGCCAAGGGTGGCGTTCTTGCCGGTCTCGCGCTCGAGCGCACCCGAGCCAATGCTGATCACCTTGCCGCAGTCCTCGTAAGGGCAAATGAAGGCGGGAACAGGGCTGACGGCGACCGCCTTGGAGTCCATGCTGGGGGGAGCCTCACCGGCGACCCGAGCCATGACCGCACGACGCGCACTGCTAGCGACGTCGTCAGCAGTCAACAGCTTGATCTCGCCTCCGTCCTTGCCGTACTTCTGCCCGCAGTCGGCGTTCGGGCAGGTGCCGCTCGACGAATCGAGGATCGTGTTGCAGGGCACGAAGGGCCCAAAGGCGTCCTGAACTTGACCGCGCCGAAGCTCGGACCGCTCACCCTTCCCGCCCTCGCGGAGGAGGATCATGTTTGGGCAAACGAACTTGTCGGGCTCGATCTTGATCCCGTGATCGAGATCTGTCGTCGGCCGATACCGAGCTCGCGTGTCGGTGTACTCCATGCCGCAGCCAAGAGCGGTCGTCAGAGCCACCAGACAAGTGAGTGTGAGGATACGTCGCATGCGACCTCCAGGACTTCTGCTGTGCGCGTAAGCAGAGTCACACCAAGGATTAGGAATCCTATCCGCTCCCTGTTATGCGTCAAGTCTCTGCAGGTTACCGCGCGGACAGACTTTTCCCCTCGTTGAGGGGACCCGCTCACATCCAACCCCGCTAGCGGCAGCGGACGTGGCTTACTCGATTCCCCTCGACCGCAGCCTGGCCGGTCTTCATGTCTGAGCGGGTGATTCGGCCGTAGCAACGGGCACAGATCAGGCCAGCCACGAGGCGATTCGCGCAGGCCGGGCAGTGAACCCGTCCGTCGTTGAAGCGCTCGGCGCGCTTGGTCAGAATCTCCTGGTCCGTTACAGGCGTCAGACAGCCCGTGCAGACTCCTACCTGGCGTACTTGGGCAGACTTGCCCCAGCCAGTGGTCCGGGCGGAGCGCGCCTTCTGAGCCCACGCCGGAGGGTCGGCCGGAGGCGGAGCCTCGACCAACTCCGCAGTCACGATCTCGTCGACGGGGGGAGGAGGAGGGCTGATCGGCGGCCGCGTCGTCGGCTTGAGCTTCCGCCCAACACGGTTGCGAATCTCCTCGGCGCTGGCCTGCCGTTCGGCTGTTGGCGGGGAAGTGCTGGGGAAGAACGTGTCCGAGGCAGACCCGAAAGTCGTCGAGGTATACGTCACGCGGCCCCCCGTCTTGGGGCTCGTGGAAGGCCGAGCGGCCGTCTGGCGTGGCTTGACGCTGCCGAGGCCGCTAGAAGGTCGTTTCTGGGCCGGTTTGGGAGTTGGGGCCCTCTTCTGGGGCTTGGGCAGCGGCTTGGGTTTGACCTGATCCCGCTCGCGAACCGCCCCTCGGGCCTGAAGCTCCTCGAGAAGAACCCGATCCGTCTCCGCAGGGAGGAGCCCGACGTCGGCCGCGACGGTCCGGATCCGCTCCTCCTCCATCGTGCTGAAGATCCCGTCCGCGAGGACCACGTCGAGGATCATCGTCAGTTGTTCGCGGCGCTCTTCGAGGACTTCGGCGTCGTACTCCGCGCGCCGCTTCACAATCGTGAGGGCCGTTCGAGCCCGGCGAAGCTCGCCTTTGAGGAACTCAATGAAGGACTTGTGCTTTGGGCTCCGGATCTTCTGGAGGCAGCTCATCTGCACCCGATAGGCGGCATCGACTGCAGCCGGATCGAACCCGACCCTCTCCAGCCCAAGCAGCTGGTAGAGATCTGGGTCCCGGATCTCGTTGGAAATTCCTAGGAGCTCGTTGTAACGAGTCTTTCGCTCTGCCACGCGCCGAGTCTATCAACGCTGGCCCCTCCGGCGAGCCGGGCTGGATGTTTGCCTCGAAGCGTCTCCCTCGCCTACGACTCAACGTCCGCCGCTGGCTGACACAGAGCAGTCGGGGCCATAGCATGGGGCCTCTCGCGCGCACGCCCGCTACGAGGCCAGCCAAAGCTGGCATGTGAGGAAGGTTGAGATGTTCACGCGCCTAATCAGCGGCCTGGCCCTAGCGACAGTCGTGATTTCGTTCTCCTCCCAGCCAGCCCAAGCCAAGGGTTGGAAGGACCTCGAGGCCAAGTATCTCGACGCCCGCGACGACGTCTTGACGGTGGCTGGAGGCAAAAAGCTCAGGCTCCGAGAAGACGAAACCGCCGACAACAGAATCAAGGAGTCGCGCTTGGCCCTCGAGCGGCTCCCCAAGGAACTGTTCGCGGAGAACCCCAAGAAGGCGACCCAGCTTCTCCTCGAAGACATCCTCCACGAGACTCGCGAGATCGCGCTCGCTGCCCGAAAGGGCCTGACCCAGGCCAAGGGGCGGGCAGGCAAGCCGCTCCTCAAGGCCTTCAACAAAGAGAAAAACGCCCGCGCTAAACGAGTCCTGGCCTGGACTCTGGCCAAGCTCGACGATCGCGGAGCCGTCCTCAGCCTCGCCAAGGCGAGCAAGGGAAAGGACTCGCGCACGCGAGCCACCGTCGCCCAAGCGTTGGGCGAGATGGGCGCACGAGCCAAAGGTCCCGGCGAGACCGCGCTCAGGAAGCTCCTCCGAGACAAGTCGATTCGAGTCCGCTTCGCGGCCGCAGAGGCGCTCCGCAAGCTAGGCCAGAAAGTCGATAAGTACCCCACCCCCAATCGCGATCCCAAGACCGGCCTCCCGGATCACTACGCTGCGGATCGCGTCGTGTTCCTGCTCGACGCTTCGCGCGAGGCGGCCGAGGTCGCCTTCGACGATCCCTTCGCTGCGAACGAAGACGACGAGGGCGCTGAGGAGGAGAAGAAGAAGGGCGCCGAGGAGGAGAAGAAGGGAAAGAAGAAGAAGAAGAAGAAGAAGAAGAAGGGCAAGAAGAAGAAGGGCAAGAAGGGCGAGGCAGAGGCCGCCCCTCAGCCTCTCTCGCCTTTCCAAATGATGGGCAGCTTGGTCACGTCGGCCGTTGAGGGAATGAAGGACGCCCGCTACCGAGTCGTCCGGTTCGGAGCCCAATCAACGGAGTACAAGGGCGGCTTCGAAGCAGGCGGTCCCAAGCAACGATCGGGTCTCGAGGCCTGGTTTGGACGCAGGCTCTCCCAAGAGCGCGACCGATCCGTGGTCAAGGCCCTCCAGGGCGTCCTGGAGGACAAGCCGGACGTGATCTACCTCTTCCTGTGCGGATTGCCGACCCAGCGAGGGGGCCGCGACTACACCAAGGAGTCGCTCGAGCGGATCGGGGTGCTCCTCTGGGGAGAGGGCGTCGAACTCCACGTGATTCGGTTCGTGGTCCCGCCGGCTCAAGAGGCTCGGACCGAGGGAGCCAAGCAGGCTCGCCAAGAGTTCCTGACTCGCTACACCAAGGCTGTGAGCGAGATCGCGAAACTCGGCGGAGGTCACGCGCGCACGATCGAGCTCTCCCGCCAGGTCGAAGAAGCGGCCAAGGACGACAACCAAGCTGAGAAGCTCGACGTCGACCTGACCAAAGCGCTCAGCTCTCGCGACGCAAAGAAAGTCGCCAAGGCCTTCCGGGCCGCTGTTGAGTCTCCCGACAACGAAGGGGCGATCTTGGTCGAGGCGATCGCCGCCTGCCCGGACCCGCGCAACACACTTCCCCTCGCGCTCGACGCGCTCCTCGGCTCGGAGCCGACGCTCGCCGCTGCTGCCGCCCGAGGTCTCTCCAAGAACTCCGACCCTCGTGTTCTGTTCGCGATCGCCAAGCGATTCCGCTCTGAGAAGGACCCCGCTAACCAGATCCGGCTCCTGCACGCCATGGGGCGAGCCCCGGGCCAAAGTGTCACGGACGGACTCGTCAGCGCCGCCTCGACGCTCCCCAGGGACCCGGCCCGAGTCGCCTGGCGCTACCTATCCGAGCGTCCGGCCGCAGAGTTGACCTCTGCCAAGGCCAAGATCTCCCGGCGCGCGCGGGATCTGACCGGTCTCGCGAAGGCCTACGCGAATCTGGCCCTCGCGAAGGCTGCCAATCAGCCCCCGCCGGGACGCGAAGGGCTCAAGCCCGGAGCAGGACAGTTCCTCCCGGCGCGGTTCCAAGAGTCGGGCGTGGCGTTCGTGATCGACAGCCACAAAGTGACCAAGCAGCTGCTCTGGTCTCCGCCAGAAAAGGCGCCTGACCCGGCTGAAGATCCCAAGAAGAAGAAGAAGAAGAAGAAGAAGAAGAAGAAGAAGAAGAAGAAGAAGAAGAAGAAGGGAAAGGACCCCACGGCTGAGGACGAGGACGTGCCTGTGACCGTGCTCGACGCCGTGCGAAAAGAAGTCACGCGCGCCCTGGAGGCGATCGCTCGCAGCAACGCCACCGCCAACCTCTACCAGACGGGTGGAAAGTCCTTCAAGGCTCGAGTCGCCGAGATGAGCCGGCACATCGAGGAGGCGAAGATCTTCTTGGCGAAGATCAGCGTCGGGAACCAACGCGACGTGCTGACCCCGCTCAAGCGCGCCCTCCACGACCCGAACGTGGAGCGGATCGTGTTGCTCGTCTCGGGGCTCCCGATCCGCTCGGCCGGCGCTGGAGACCCAGCTGACCTCCTCGACAAGATTCGCAAGCTCAACGCACCCCGAGCCGTGCGGATCGACGTCGTCTACGTTCTCCCGCCGGTCTCTCAAAAGGACCCGGCCGCCGTCGCCCGACGCAAGGACCAGCTAGCTCGACTCGACAACCTCTACGCCCAGCTCACGGACCAAAACGACGGCCGGCTCCTCGTGCGAACCCGCCTCGCAGGCGTCCCCAAGGCTCCCGAAGGCATGAAGAAGCCCGCCGAGGGCGGGAAGTAGCGCTCGCTCTCGTGGGACCCCGGAGGAGAGCCATGGGCCGAGGCTGGCCCCAAGCGGCGCGCCGCGAAAGCCTCGGGGAGCGGCGCCAGTGAACAAGTCTCCCCCGGGTGGGTCCACGGTCGAGGATCAGTTCTTCCTCCGAATCGCGCTCAAGAATCACCTCCTCACCGACCAACAGGCAGCCGCGATCGAACAGAGCCTCGCGCCCGGACAGCAAGTCGAGGAGCTCGTCCTCTCGCGTGGACTTCTGGATCAGGCCGCCGTCGATCGGATCCGGACGGCCATGGCGGCCAGTCAAGTGATGCGGCTCGACGCGCTCTATGCCGAGCTCCTCATCGAGCGCGGATTGGCTGACGAGCACCTCATCGAGGCGGCCTTCAAGGAGCAGCGGCGCCAGCAGTATCGAGTCCGGATCGGGAACCTCCTCCTTCAGCGACGAATGATCTCGCCGGACTCGCATCGCGAGGTGATCTCGGAGGTGATTCGGCGACTTCGATCCCTCGGGCAAGACGCCTACTCCTCAGCCAACCGCCCCGCTCCTTCAGGCTCTTCGCGAGCTGCAGCCCACGGTTCTGCCCAAGCCTCGGCGCCTCCGCCTCCGACTCTGCCTGGCCCACCGCCCCCACCGGCAGCCCTCCCACCGCCAGCCCTCATTGCATAGGCCA
>JAESQQ010000057.1 GCA_016765095.1 Planctomycetota bacterium
CCTCCGCTACCTCGAGCCCGCCGAGGCCCGGGACCTCTTGACGCGCCTCTCCCCTTGCGACCCAGCCCAGGAGGAGTCGCCCGAGGTCCGCGCCGCGCTCACGGTCCCCCTCGCGGCGCTCAGCCGAGCGGCCAAGCCGGGGGAGGAGGGCCTCGAACTCTGGAAGCGGGCCTTGCTCCGAGAGCCTCACCCCTTGCCCCGCGACCACCTCCTCTCCTCCTTAGGAGACTTGCTTGAGGAGCTGGTCGGGGCGGAGCGTCTGCCACGCGAGGTTGGCGAGGAGCTGCTCTTGGAGTGCGCCCACGAGGCGGCGAGGGCAGAGTGGCCGCTCGCGCAGCGGCGCCAGATCGAGGACGCTCTCGAGCGGGTCGCCGTAACCGCCCTCGGAGCCTTTGAGCGCTTTCGCGAGACGCTCCTGCCTGCCCTCGACGCCCTCTCCTGCGGCCAAGCGCTTCGGCTCGAGGACGACGGGCTCGAACCCGTCGACCTCGGGCGCTTGCTGAGCTGGGCGGCGCGAACTGGCGAAGGGCTCTACGCCCAGGAGACCCGAGACGGATTCAGAATCGTAAGTGGTCCGCGCCGAGAGCTCCGAGCTTGGCGTCTGTTGCATGAGGCTCGCACGCCCAGCCCTGACAAGCGGACCGGCTTCTCGCACGCCACTGGCTCTCGTCGTCCCGGGACCATTCGGGCCCACAGCATGACCCTGGCCGAGGCGAGCCCGGCGGGCGTGCCAGGTGAGCCCGTCGCGATCGCGAGCGAAGGGGGGAGCCGGCCCTTCCTGCCCCTGGTGGACGACTTCTACGACTGCCTCCGAGACGGCCCGAGTCGGCTTTACTCAGCTCAGGGGATCGTGAGCTTGGCGGAGCCTGCGGGCTGGCGGGCCCAGGCTCGCGCATGGCTTGGGCTGACCCTCCACTACGAGGCCCTGGCCGGGCTCCGCGAGCAGTGTCGCCTCGATAACCCCGAAGTTTCTCCCGCAGCTTTCGTGGAGCGAACCCGCGGGCTGGGGTTCGAGGTCGTGTTCGTCCCCCACCTGCCCCAAGCTTTGAGCACCGCCGCGGCCTACTTCGGCGCCCTCGCGAGCGCTGAAGACGACGCCCCACTTGAGCAGGAATCCCGCGGGGGCGGTGCATGAGCGCGCGTTTTTGGGAGGCCCTCCAGGCCGCAGGCGAGCTGCTCTGGAGCCCGACGGGCAACACCCTCGTCGAACTAGCCATCGTGACCTTCACACTCCTGCTCCTGCTCTTGGCCTCGTTGGCCGTTCGGCAGCGGCGGGCGACGGCGGCCAGGGCCCGGATCCCGCTCGTCGTCGGCGGCTGGGGGACCCGCGGCAAGAGCGGGACGGAGCGCAAGAAGGCGGCGCTCTTGGAGGCCATCGGGGCGAGGGTCGTGTGCAAGACGACCGGCTGCGAGGCGATGCTCGTGATCGGGGACGAAATGGACCGGGCTCGGGAGTTCCACCTCTACCGACCCCACGGGAAGGCCTCGATCTGGGAGCAGGTCGACGTCTTGCACAGCGCAGCCGAGCTCGGAGCGGACGTCCTCCTCTGGGAGTGCATGGCGCTCCGCGAGGACTACGCACAGATCCTCCAGGACTCTTGGTCACGCGACGACCTAACCACGATCGTGAACGCGCACCCCGACCACCTCGACCTTCAGGGTCCGTCGGGGCGGGACGTCGCCCTCACGATCGCGGGCGTGATTCCGCGCGAAGGGCGGGTCTTGACGACCGAGACGCAAATGCTCCCGATCCTCAGGGGCGCCGCTCGCAGACAGGGGGCGACCCTAGAAGCGGTCGATCCCCGACGAGGCGAGCGGATCTGTCCCGACGTCCTGGCGCGCTTCCCCTACACGGTCCACCCGAGCAACCTCGAGCTCGAGGTGCGCTTCGGCGAGCTGCTAGGGCTCTCGCGTGACTTCGTGCTCAAGGAGACGGCCGACTTCATCATTCCCGACCTCGGGGTGCTCAAGACCTACCCCTCCGAGGAGAGCGAGATCCACGTCCGAGGTCGACGGCTGCGTTTCTCGAACAGCATGTCTGCCAACGAGCGAACCGGGACGCTCTCGAACTGGCGCCGGCTTGGCCTTGATCGCCCTGAGCTCGACCGCCGCGAGTGGATCGTGGTCGTGGTCAACAATCGCGAGGACCGGACGCCTCGCTCCGAGGAGTTCGCCTCGGCGGTCGTCAACGATCTCAGCGCGCACCTCTTCATACTGATCGGGACCAACCTCCGCGGGCTGCGGGGTTTCATTGAGACAGCGCTCGAGGCCCGCTTGGCTCGCCTCATACCGCCGAGCGATCTGGCTGGGCTGGCCGACTGGGCGCGCTGGGCTCTGGAGCGGGACGCGGCCTACTTGCGTGCCCTGCCTCGAACCGAACAGGAGCTAAGCGATCGGATCGCCGACTATCTCGGCTCGAGCGAAGTGGAGTTGTCCTCCGCGCTCCTAGAGGCTGAGTCCGACGAGTTCTTCCGAGGGCTCGAAGAGCTGATCGGTCGGGGGCTGGATCCCGCCCGACGGGAGCCTCTGGGCGAAGCGCTCGAGGCCTACCAGCGCTACCTCGCCCACACCCGTGACCTGGAGCGAGTGCTCGAGGACTCGAGCCAGGTGGCGATCGCGGCCTGGGTCGAGCGACACCGAGCTTGGTTCCGCGAGAGCTTTCTAGGGTCGCTGATTTCGGTTGGCGATCCCTACATTCCCGGAGACGCGTTGGTTCGCAAGATCGCGCTCACGCTCCCTCCTCGGGCTCGTGGGCACCTGGTCGGGGTTCAGAACATAAAGGGCACCGGGTTGAATTTCGCGCAGCGCTGGTTTCGCCTCGGTCAGATTCAGCGGGCGCTCGATCGGCTCGACCAGCCTGGGGTCACAGCGTCGCGAGCGCTCGAAACTCTCGAGGCGCTCGAGAATCTAGTCCCCTTCGAGGTCGACTTGATCCGACGCGCGGTGGGCGAGACCCTCGCAAGAGAGATCCCGCCGAGGCTCCAGCGAGGCCTGCGCGGGTTGCTCGAGGGGCTACCAGTGGGCGAAGTGCTAGACACCGAGGCAGGCCGAGAGGGCCTGCTGATCAAGCTCCTCAGCCTGATCGAGCCCGCCGTGGACATGTTTCTGTCCGTGGGTCGAACGAGGAGGGCTCGCCAAGCGCTGGCGGACCTCGAGTCCGAACAGATCAGTGTTGCCAACGCCAAGGCTGTCTTGGGTGAGACGAGCGACGATCAAGGCGGCGCGTTCTCTCGCTTGCTACGCCGTCGAGGCTAGGGATTGTCTTCCTGGGCTTCACCTCTCCCTCCGTCGCAAGAACGCCCCCCTGAAGCGTGCAGGGAATCCGCATGGCGCTCGGCGACTACGACCGCCGCTACGTCGAAGAGCCGCTCCTCCTCAACCGCTCCGACTTGACCGCGACCGTTGCCACGCTCGGGATCGCACGCTGCTCGCTGATGCGAAAGCTCAAGCAGCTCCAGATAACGCCGTAACTTCAGGGCGGTCCTCTTTCCTCTCTCGCTTGCGAGACGCCCTCCTTGACCTCCGCGCCTGCGCCGAGGTCGGCCTGCGACCCCTTGCGGCTACGGCATGTCGGGAGGAGGTGGATCACCCCGCAAGCGCCACCACAGGGCCAGGACCAATGAGAACAGAGCCACCGAACTTACGAGCGCGACGGAGGGAGGGGCTAGCACACGGTCGCTAACCAGCTTCTCAGCAAGAGTCCGTCGATTGGTCGAGGTTGACGCAACGTCCCAATAGGCGAACAGGGTCACCGCAAGAATGGGAACAGCCGCAAGAGCCACAGCTCGGAACATCTCCGCCCTCAACCGCGCAGAGCGGGGTGCGCGTGCACAGCGAAACCCGACAAGGAGCAATGCAAGGACTGCCGCTACACCTGGAAGCAGGACGCGCCCAAGTTCGATCCGGCCGCTAAGGGGAAAGCGGTTCTGCGGGAACTCCTCAGCTAGGATATCGTCCCCCGCTCCCTTCTCGTCAACGCCGTTTGGTCCTAGCGAGTAGAAGTAGGTCTCCACCGTCTCGCCCGAAACAGGCTTTGGACCTTGGAAACCGGGCTCTGGCTTGAAGACGTAGCTGGTCTGGCTCGGGGCATTGTTCGGGGTGCGCTTCACCCTGTGGACGTACCAAGGATTTCCCCAGGGATCATTGTCATGACCAAGGTAGGCCATAGCGGCAAGCTGCGGGTCAAGGCCACGAGCAAGCGGCACGAGGGAGAACGAGGCGAGGAGCAGCACCAAGACGAGCACCCAGCCGCCCCGCTCCTTGCCTCCAGTTCGCTCCCACAGCTCGCGTATCGAATCGCCCATGATCATTCCCGCCTAGTAGTTAGTACGCCTGCTTCGAGTGGCAATCCCTGGCGACCTTCGAAACGGCGATAGGGAGTCAACGTTGGAGGAAAACGTTGAGGGCGCTTGCGCCTCGGGCGGAGACGACGACGTCGTTTCGCCCGTCCCCGTTGACGTCCACGATCACGCACCCGATCGGCGAGTTGGCTGTCGGGAAGGTCGCGGGCCCGAAGAAGGTGTTCGCGATGGAGGTCGCGGCGGGGTTTCGGTAATAGACCGCGAGGCGATTCTCCGTCCCCCAGGGGAAGGCTATGTCGCTCAGTCCGTCTCCGTTGAGGTCGCCGATCGCGATCTGGCTTGGCTCGCCCCCGGTCGTGAGCTTGAGGCCGGTGAACGTGGGGGGATTGGCGAGAACGGCGCGGGTGTTTTGGAACAGGATCCCAGCGCTCTTGACCGTGAAGCCTGTGAACACAATGTCGGGGAGCGCTTCCCCGCCGGGCCCCAGGGGGCCTCCGACGTCGACGACTTGGATCGCGACCGGAGCCCCGACACCGGTGGTCGGGATCGTCACGAAGTCGCCCACCAGCGGATCGGGCCCACCCGCGCTCCCATAGCGGACCCGGAGGCCCGTCGCCTCGAACGCGCTCGCCTGGATCACGTCTAGGTAGACGCCGTCGCCGTTGAGGTCGACCACTAACACCTCGGCCCCCGACCCGATCGCGAGGGGAATGATCCGGTTCGGCCCGCTCGGGTCACCCGCAAAGGCCCCGCCTCCGAGGCCGCGGTAGAACACGACCCCGTTGCCTTGGTTGTGGGAGAGGACCACGTCTGGGATCCCGTCACCGCCGAGGACGTCGCCCGCGTCTAGCGAAAACGCGATCGGCGCGATCGTGCTGGTTCGGACGACCGCAATGTCCGCCCCGAGCTGACTCCCGCCCGTCGAATAGAACCAACCCGCGGTCGTATTGAGCGGCTGGGCCACGTTGCTCGAGGTGACCGCCTGGCCTTGAACCATGATCGAGGCCGAGGCCAAGAGGTCGAGCACTCCGTCCTGGGTGACCTCCCGAATCCGGATTCCGAACGGGAAGCTCGGCGCGACGAGGTAAGGAGCTACGTTGCGGACGCCCGCCGGGCCGTCGACGTCGTATGACTTGAGCGTCGAGAGGAGCGTCGTCACGTCTCGCTGAAAGACCCGGACTTCGTTCGCGTTCTGGAGGGCAGCCGCGATCTCGGGGACTCCGTCGCCGGTCAGGTCCCCGACCGCCAACAGGAAGGGGGCCCCGCCGGCGGGGATCGGAATCAGCTGATCGAGGGTCCCCGCGCTCGTCTGATAGAAGGCGGAGAGGTCGAACGAGAGTCCAGCGGCGACGAGGAGATCGTCGCGGCCGTCGTCGTTGAAGTCACGGATCCGAGCGTCGAAGGGCTGAAACGCGCTCGCGAAGATCACGGGCGTCGGGTTGGGCGGCAGCGAGTCCGCGGCCGCTCCGGCGGGCCCGAACAAGGGAGTCGTCACGCTCTGCCCGAGGGCGGGTTTGGCGGCGTCGTTCCCTAGGTTCGTGTAGACGGCGACCTCGTTCGCGAAGCGTTGGGGGAACACAATGTCGTTGCGCCCGTCGCCCGTCACGTCGCCAATCGCAGGGCGCCCGACTTGAATGCTGGGGAGCGTGATCGAGCCCGCCAAGCGGAAGGGGAGCACCCCCGCCGTCAGGCCGGTGTAGGGGCCACCCGTGTTGTTGTTGAGCGAGAGCGGGCCGGCCGAGAGGGGGTCGTAGACGAAGATCAGCGCGAGCCGGCTCAGCTGCCCGCAGACCACGAAGTCGTTCGCTCCGTCTCCGTTGAGGTCGCCGATCGCGACCCCGCGGAGGTCGCCGGCGGGGAGGGCGAAGGCCGGGTTGCCCAGCAGAACGCCGACCAACGGGCTGAGCGGGAGGTGCTCGCCGTGGTATTCGCCGGGAGTGTCGTTGGGGGTCGCCGAGGCCTGAGTCTGGACGTAGATCGTGATCGAATTGTCGCCCCCATTGACCGAGATCAAGTCGGGGAGCCCGGCCGGAGGGCTGCGGGCCGGACCGCCAACGTTGGGGAAGCCACCCGCGTGGGCGCCGCTGGTCAGGTCCGCGATCGCGACGTGGACGGGAGCGATCCCCATGGGCCCAGGATCGAGGTAATGGGCCGTGCCCAGCCCGAGCCCCGCTCCACCCTGCTTGCGAATCACGATCGCTCCACGCTGAGGGCGGCTCGAAGGCGTGCCCGCAGAACCCAGCGCGTCGACGAGCTGCGCGACACCCTGCAAGACGACCAAGTCCTGGCCGCCCCCGCTCCCCTCTGCGTCAAGCTCCGCGGTCTCGAGGTCCTGGGTCAGCCAACCCAAGACAGGCAACGTGGTTCCGGTCGCGAGGGTCGAGCCGCCCGCGTGGATCGGGGCGGCCGACGTGATCGTGGCCTGACTCGTCTCCCAGACCCCACCCGTGACGTCGAGCGAGCCTCCCGCCTGGAGCGCACGCAAGGTGACCTGGTGGGGGATCACGTTCGCGAACGCCGCGCCCGCGTCTACTCCAGCGTTGGCGAGCACGTCGGACAGCTTGCTCAGGTAGTCGACGCCAGAGACGTAAGGGGCGTGGGGGGAATTGGCCGCGATCAGGTCGAGGTCCCCGTCCCCGTCCGCGTCCACGAGGGTGACCTCTGAGGGGTGAGGCCGATTGCTGAGGAAGTAGTTCCGCACGCCGCCCGACCCGGCTGGGGCGGCGCCCGTCGGCGGGTTCGTCCCGTTCCCCAAGATCGGAGGCGTCATGTTGACGGGGCCGGCGAAGCTCTGCTGTTGGTTGGCGATCATGCCGATCCGCCCCCCGGGGGGGAGCGTCGACGCCGCCGACGAGGTTGGTCGAGCCGAGCACGAGATCGGGGAGGCCGTCCCCAGTCACGTCACCGCAGGTCAGACCCTCCACGTCGAGCAGCGCGGCGACCACGACCTGGTCGCCGAGCGGCCCGTTGCTGACGAAGAAGGGGTTGCTCTTCGCGGCGACTGAGGTCGTCCCGTCGCTGACCGTGACGGTCACCTCCACGAGGCGGTTGTTGCCAAAGCCGAGGTCCGTGAAGGAGTCCCAAACCGACGCGAAGCTGACACCCGCAGCCGTGGTCGTCACGACTCCGAGCGCCTGGCCGCCGCCGAGCGTGACCGCTCCCGTCTGACCCGTCCCCAAGTCACGCCAAGAGAGGCCCGTGATCTGGACCGGATCACCCGGATCGGGGTCCGTGATTCGGTAGTTGATCGCGACGTTGAAGGCGTCGTTGCCGGGCTGACTCAGCTCGAGGGTGATCGGCGTGTTGTTTTGGATCGCGAGGGTCGTCGAGAGCGACGAGCTTCCGTCGCGCTGATCGCTCGTGTCCCGCGGCGTGGCTCGGAATCGGACCGCGCTCGCGTCCTGGCTCGGGAGGAGCGAACGCGAATCCCAGGTCAGCTTGTGCTCGACGCCTCCCGGACTCGACGCAAGGTTGCTCAGCCCACCACTCAAGATCTGATTGGGCAAGATCGTCTGGAAGATCCCGGTGCCGACGTCGACCTCAAGCAGGAGATCGATCATGTCGCTCTCCGGGTCGCTCAGGGTGACGCTCAGCACGACGTTTTGGGACTGGGGCGTCGAGAGGGGCCCAAAGCTCGAGCTGGGAAGGTCGTTGGTGAGCGTGAACCCGGTGCTGAGGGTCCCGCTCCCGCCGTTGGGGTTAGTCACCACGACCGAGGCGACTCCGACCAGAGTGTTTGGGGGCACGGTCAACCGGAGCTGCTCGCCCGAGATCACCTGGACGTTGAGCGCCGCCACGCCTCCCACGCTGGCCGTGGCATCGACTGGGAAGTTGCTCCCGTTGACCGTGACCACCTCGCCCCCTCCGTGGCTGGCCTGAGCAGGGCTCACGGAAGTCACCTGGGGCGCTGGCACCGCCCCCGAGCGAGAGGAGCCACCGCTCGTCGCGATCAACGCGATCGTCGCCGAGAGGCCACACCCCGGCGCTAGGAGCAGCAGGACGACGAGGCCCAGAGACCTTGCGGCGCGCTCGAGTTGACTAGGCTGGGAGCTCACTTGACCTCCTTGCGAAGGTTGAGGCGGAACTGCTCGCCACCCGCAGCCTGCGGACGCTGGGGTCGCCCGTCGAGGAACGCGGACTCCGCCGTCGTCTTCCTGCGGACGTATTCCGCGAGCTCCGAGAAGCTGAGCACGAGGTCGTGGTCGCGATCCGCGAAGCCGCCGAGGGCCTCGACGACGCAGTGCCCAAACAGGCTCTGCTCAAGGTGCCCCGGCACGAGCAGAGATCCCCCGGGGCTAGCGGCTGCGAGCACACCGCTCCCCGACGCCTTGGCGAGGGCTGCGATCTCAGTTCCAGCAGTGGGTGAGGCCGGCCCTGAGACGGCGCGCGCTTGCCGGTCGTCGAAGCCACAGTCGAGGATCAGCGCCTTGTTGCCCGCGATCGGCGCCAGGAGCTCGGCCAGACGCGCGAAGGAGAGCTGCGCGCGCTCTGGGGGCCCATTGAGGAGGAGGTGAGGGCGCCCTTGGGCGTCTCGCCCGCCGTAGCCCGCGAAGTAAATCACGACGGTGTCGCCCTCTCGTGCGCGATCCGCGAGCTCGGCGAACGCCTCCTCGACTCCGCTCAGCGTCGCCTCGGCCTCGTGGCGCTCCAAGACCTGGCGAGAGAGGAGCCCGGCGACGCGAGCCAGAGCCGCCCCTGCGGCGCGAGCGTCGGCGACCGCGAAGGGGAGCGTCGGTAGCTGAACGGTGTCCTCGTAGTGGCTAACGCCGACGGTCAACACGAGGGTCTTGGTCAGCTCACGCCGCTGCAGCTTGCCCTTGATCTCGATCGACATCTCCCGAAGCGCTGTCGCGACGCCGCGCCCGACCTTGGCCAGCGCCGCTGGCCAGAGCGCCTTGGCGATCGCCCGCCAGTTTCCGCTCCCGTTCACGGGGTAGATCGGCCCAAAGAACTGCCAGCCGCGCTGAAACTCGCCAAACGTCCCTTCGACGTGGATCGGGACCTCGACCTCACCAATCGCTGGACCCCCTCCGAGTTGCCGAATGCGCGCCACGACGGTCAAGTCGAGAGAGTACTCCTCGGTGGCTATGAACCATGAGGGAACGATCCAGTAGGCCCAGTTAATGACGTTGGGGATCCAGAGCCAGTTGTGACCGTCGAACTGAGTCCTAAAGTCCCTCAACTCGAGTTCGAGGAGCAAGTCGTCTCGTCGGGCCCAGGCGTCGAGGCGCCGAGTCTGGGCACCTTCGCCCTCGGCGACGCGCACTCGCGCGAAGCTCTGCCCGGCCTCAAGCCACGCGCGGACTTCACGGCGCAGGTCGCGAAAGTCGATCACCTCCGAGATGCTGTACTTCTCCTCACTCTTGGGCTCTGTCGTCAACTGAGCCTTCGCCCGCTCCTGCACCGAGAGCGTGACCTCAACCTCGCTCAACGCCAACCGAAGCGGGATCGGATTCGCCTCCGCAAAGAGCCGATTGGGGACCTGCTCCGGATCAGGAATCGAGGCGCAACCCGAGCAGAGGCTCGCCCCCCAGAGCCCCACCAAGACCAGTCCCCAGCGCGCTCTCTCGCTCATGGCGAGACCTCGCGAACCAGTCGAAATCCAATCGCGGCCAAGGCCTCGATCGGGGGGACTGCTCCGGGCCTCGCGGTCCTGGCCAGGTTGGCGAAGTGCTCCGCGCCGCGAGGCCCGAACGTGAACGCAGCCCCCTTCAGCGCTGGCTGGGAGCCCTTGACGACCCACTCCGCCAGGTTGCCGCCAAGATCGTGCGCCCCCAGCGGGGAGACGTCACCCCGATTGCTCCCAACAGGGAGCGGCTGCGAGAGACGCGGGAGAAGCTGGGCGCGAAATGAGTCGCCCCAGGGGAAGCTCTGGAGGCTGCCCTGCTCTGGATTGAAGGCGCCCAGGACACGCCACTCCCGCTCAGTCGGGAGCCGCCAGCGCGCGCCGGTCTTGCGACTCAGCCAGGCCGCGTAGGCCCGCGCCTCCCAGTAGGTGACCCCTGCCACCGGCCGATTGCGGTTGGCCTCGTCGCCGTAGCTCCCATGACGCCAGCTCCGCGGCCCTCGTTGGGGCGAGCCGGGGGTCGCGTCGAGGAAACCTGCTCGGAGGGGGAGCGCCTCACGATCCCAGAAGGCGTCCCGCTCGTATCCCTTGTCGTCTACGAACGACTTGTATTCGCCGTTGTTGACCTCACAGCGGCTAGCGAACAGCGGCCCGACCTCGAGTTCCGGGCGTTCGGGGAGGAGAACGGCGCTCGCCCTCAGCTCACGCTCGCTCAACAGGCGCGCTCGCAGGTCGGCCTCTCGCACGAGGAGCGCCGCGACTTGAGGTTGATCTCCGACGAGGCGGGCTACACGACGGAGCTGGGCGATCGCCTGGGTCCTCCGCTCTGGGTCCCGCCACAGCTTCCAAGCCACGAGCTGGGCGGCGTGGCGAAGCCTCTGCGCGCAGCGCGCGACGAGCTCGTCGGCCGCGCGAGGCTCCAGCGGTGAAACCAAGAACGCCTTGGCTTGGCGAGCCTCGGCCAGAGCCTCCTTCAACTGGCCTGCCTCGAGGAGAGTTCGCCCCTTGGCGAGCTTCGCCTCCCCCGACTCGCGGCACCTCGTCAGCACGAGCTTGAGGTGACCTCTCAGGACCTCTCCGCGAACGCCTCGTTGCCTGGCCTGGCCCAAGCGCTCGCGAGCCACACGCCACTGCTCACGATCGATCGCTTGGCGAGCCTCCTCCAGCTCGACGAGGCCGTTGCTCCGGCGCTCGATCGCCGCCGAGAGCTTGACGAGGTCTGCCTTGCGCCCTGACGAGGCGCTCAACTTGGCGGCCTCCTTCATCCAAAAGCGCGCCAGACCGACTTGGTCTTCAGCGAGCGCGATCTCTGTCAATTCGAGACAGATCGCTAGCTTGCCTCCACCGAGCTCCGCGCCAAGCGCTCCTTGAGACTCGGGGACGAGCACCAGCCCGTCCGTAAGCGCCGAGAAGACGTCGAAGCGATCCCTCTTGGAGGCGCCCGGGCGAGCCAGGAGACTTCGCGCCTTGGCCAGAAGCGCCCGGGCCCGCGCCTCGCTCTTGGCCTTGAGCTCAGCCTTCGCTTTCTTGCGCTCTCGCTCGGCCTCCTCGAGCAGTCGCTGCTGCTGACGGGCCTGCTGCTCCTTGAGGGTCGCCTCGGCGACCTCCCGCTGGCGGCGCTCGTCCGCGACTTTGTCGTCGCTCGCGCGCCGCTCTCGCTCTCGCTCGAGGGCCAACTCCTGGCGAGCCTTGTCTTGCTCGCGCTCCCAGGCGAGCGACGCCATCTCACGCTCCGCCTCGGCCAGAGGATTCCCCGGGTCGAACACTAGAACCTCTGTGAAGGCTTGCGCGCGCTGCTCAAGCGGCCGCAGCCGCGCCTCCGCCATTCGCTGGGTCACCTCCCGGTCGCGCTCAGAGCGCTCCGCCGCAGTCCAAGCCACGGTAGTGAACGCGAGCAGCGAGGCCGCGACGAAGAGCGAGGCCGCCAAGGGATGACGCCGGATCAGCTTGCGAGTCCGATAGGTAAGGCTGGCGGGCCGCGCCACGATCGGCTCGTAGTTGAGGAACCGGCCGAGGTCCTGAGCGAACTCGAGCGCGCTCTGATAGCGAAGCTCACGCTCCTTCTCCATCGCCTTCGCGACGATCGCCTCGAGATCTTTATCCTCCGCCGACGAAAGCACGAGGGGCGGCGGGTCGTCGTTTTGGATCGCGAGCACGATCTTGGCCGCTCCGTTCACAGCGTGATACGGCGGCTTTCCATTGTTTAGGAGCTGGTAGAGGATCGCGCCGAGGGCGTAAACGTCCGAGCGTGTGTCGATCTCGTCGACCCTGCCGGCGGCCTGCTCCGGCGGCATGTAGTGAGGCGTGCCGAGGACGTCGCCCTCGATCGTCCAGGAGATATCAGAGTCGAGCTCGACGCTCATTTTCTTGGCGATCCCGAAGTCGATCACGCGGGGTTCGGCGTCGGTGTCGACGAGCACGTTGTCGGGCTTGAGGTCGCGGTGAATGATCCCGCGCAGGTGAAAGTGGTGCACCGCGTCGGCGACCCGGCGGATCATGTCTGCGATTTGGCGCGGCTTGATCCCGCGCGACTCGACCCACTCGTCGAGGACTTGGCCCTCGACGTAGTCCATGGTGTAGAAGGGGTAGCCGCTGACCTCGCTGATCTGGTGGATCCGGACAATGTTCGGATGTTGAAGTGCTGCAGCCGCCTCGGCCTCAACGAGGAACCGTCGACGGCTCGTCCGGCTCGCCAGCGCGCCGCCGCGCATGACCTTCAGCGCCACGATTCGATTGAGGTTCAAGTCGCGAGCCTTGAACACGACGCCCATCCCGCCCTCGGCGATTCGAGTCAGCAGTTCATAGCCAGCGAACTGCCCGCCAGAACCGGGGAAGCCCTGGAAGCCTTGGCTCCCCTTCGCGGTTCCATGCGTGGCGACCTCGGTGCCCGTCAAGATCGACTCGCGCTGCGAAGCGCTCCGAATCAGCTGACTCGGCGAAGAGTCCACGCCGCTCGCCTCACTGCTAGCTCTGGGCTTGATCGAGGCGTCGCTCGGCTCGAGCTCGCCGCAGGAGATACACGGCGTGACGTCCTGATGCCCGCCGGGCTGCACCATGAGGCACTCGCCGCAGACCGGGAGAGGCCGGAGCGTCTGCTGGGCAGTCTTTAAGGCGCGCGGATCGACGAGGCGTTGCTGACGGATGTGCTCGACGAGGAGCACGTCTCGCGCGCGCGCAGCCTTCGAGGCGCGCTCCAGAGCCAACGCGTCGGCGAGCCCCTCGCTCGCCAGGAGCCGCATCAGAGCGCTGTCCTGGAGCCGCCGGCGGGACTCTTGAGTCACGAGTTCGAGCTCAGCGACCCGTCGTCCGATCGGCTTCTCCCCGCCTGATTTGAGCGCAATCTGGGCCAAGGCGATGAACTCCTCAGAGGCGCCTCCTCCCTCGGATCGAGCGGCAGGAAGATCGTCTTGACCGACGAGGGTCTCGCTCTCGTCACTGAGCGTGGCGTCGCCCTCCGGCTCCGACCGCTCACTGGGGCTCGCCTCCGCCGGGAGGCGCCCCCGGCGCTCGGGGGTCACGGTTGAGGTGCCCTCGCTGGCGACCGGGCCCGGACGCTCCGGCGCCACCGTCGAGGTCCCACCTCCGGGGACAGACCGCTCGGGCGCGAGCGTCGAGGTGTCGCTCGAGAGGACTGCCCGGCCTGGGCGCTCAGGCACGACGGTGTGCTCGCCTGAGGGCTCACGCTCCACAGCCAAGGTCAGCCCCGTCGCACGCTCTGGCGCAAGGGTCTCGTTCTCGCCCAGCTCAGGGTCGAGCTTCAGCCCGCGCGCCGCTGAACTCCGCTCGGGAGCGAGCGTGCCCCCGGAGCCCGGCGCGAGGTCGAGGACCTCAGACCCCGCCTTAGAAGAAGGCCCGCTGGCGAGCGTTCCCGAGTCGTTTGGACTCCAGGGGGGCGCGAGGGTGTCGCCGCTCGGTGAGGGGTTCGCCAGAGTCCCGTCCGCAAGAACGCTGTCTCCCAGAGTCCCTCCCCCCAGGGCGGGGTGGACGCTTCCGCTCGCCTCACGAAGCTCGTCTAGGGCTCGCACGACCTTCTCGGTCAGGGGGCCCCCTCGACGAAGGGTCTCAAAGATCGCCAAATGGTCGCTGGGGTCGCAGACGAAGAGGTCCTCCATTCGGATCACCTGAACGGAGATCCCGAGCTGGAGGAGTCGACGTGCCCGAGCCGGAAGCATAGATAGAGCATAGCCCTCGCGAGACGGCTCGCGCCTTACTCAGATCACCCTTAGGCGATCCCTCTCAAACCCCAGGGAGTCGTGACCGGTGCGGGATCTCTAACGACCTCCGACCAAGCCGCTACACTGGCCGGGTGAACTCCGCTAGCCACCAAGATCTCAAAGCCGGTGATCGGTTCTCGATCGAGAGTCGGCGGGGATCTCGTTACCAAATGACCTTCCTCGCGTTTGGACCCGAAGACGCCGGCTGGTATGTGCGCCTCGTAGACGGACGACTCGCGCGCTTGGACCCAGCGCGGCTCGACTGGAGCAGCCGAGAGCCGCTCGGAGCAGACCCCAAGTCTCTCCTCGTCCCAGGAGATCTCGTTCAGATTCGGGTGATCGGGGAAACAGTCCGCGGCCGACTTCTCGAACTCGACTCGAGTATTTTCACGCTCGCGACCAAGGCTGGTGTCAAACGCGCGATCGAGCGCCACGAGGTCAGCAAGATCAACATCTTGTTTCGCGCCTCCGATCTCAAGCGGGCGGACTCGGTCATCCTGAGGAGCCGCTCGGGCAACGAATACCAAGGCTCTTTTCAATCGATCGACGAAGACGGGCTAATCGACCTCCGCCTCCTCTCGGGTGACCGGCTCAGCGTGCGCAAGAGCCGCCTCGACAAGGACGGTGTCTTCGTCCTGATCCCCCTTGATCCTGCCCTGATCCCGTGACGAGCTCGTTCCTCGCAAAGAACTTTGGCCAGTACATCGTGAGCGTGGGCGAGCTCTCCTGCGAGAAGTTCGCGGAGTCCCATCCCGTCCCGACGCTCGTCGTCGAGCCCTTCGTTCATGAGGAAGAGGCCCAGCTCGCCACGATGCAGGGAGTGCAGGGACAAGGAGAGCTGCCAATCGTGCTGCCCGTCAGGGGGCGGCGTTCGACCGCTCATGGTTACGGCGGCGATCGAATCACGCTCGGCCGGACCGGCAACAACGACCTCGTGATTCCCTCGAGCGACATCTCGAAGATCCACGGGTTCTTCTCTGAGTCAGAGAGCGGTATGTCCTACACCGACGCTCACTCTTCCTATGGCTCGAAGGTCGACGGGCAAGAGGCACGCCCTGGAGTCCCGATCCTGCTCAAAAGCGGAGCGAAGCTCGAGCTGGCCTCGATCAAGGCGCACTACTTCCTCCCCCCCGAGCTCTACGCCTACCTCACCGAGCTCATGAAGGGCTAGGGAGTTCCGCTGCACGTGCACGTCGTGCTCGTGCTCGTCCTCGTCCTCGTCCTCGTCCTCGAACGGGACGGATCGGTGTCGAGGGCTGTCTTGGAAGGTCGGGAGCGCTGGCTGTGTTTATGGGGCTGCGCCCAGAGTAGGTCGGGGGGTGGCTGTCTCGCCGACCGGGTAGGGCAGACGGCGTGGCGGGGGTACGCGAGGCGGCGGCGGCTGCCCTGACGCGGATGTTATTGGACAGGGGAGGCTCGAACCTACGGGCATCCCCTCACCGGCTC
>JAESQQ010000646.1 GCA_016765095.1 Planctomycetota bacterium
AACCCCCCGAGCGAAGGCTGGACTCCGATCCGGCTGCAAGCCGCCAAACCGTCCCCCCTTCCCAGCTTCGGTGCGAAGCCACCCAGCAAGGCGGCGTGAGGTGGATTCACGTCATCTGCACCCAAAGCGTTTGAGTCGCTCAGCGAAGACTTGGGAAGAGAGTAGGGCGACTAGCCCAATGCTGAGTGCGAGTCTTGACATGGATCCTCCGGTTCGGAACGAGGGGCTCCGACGCAGATCGCATGCCGGCTCTGAGTGACTTTCACAAGCCTCGCGCATACAGAGAGACAGCCAAAACCGTCGGCGGGCTGACACCCCCGGCGGGTCGATCCTTTCACTTTCGGTTCGCACCTGTTTGCTTTCGCTTCGCTCTGGACCGAGTTGCCGCTAACGTCCAAACGCGCCTCGGCGACATTCCGAGCAACGCTCGAGCCCGATCCCAAGTCCTTGACGTAGCGAGAGGCCTTGGTCCACTCCCCGCGCGGCGTCAATCAAGGTCAACCGCAGGCTAGGAGCTCGGAGACGGCTCTCGACGGACGGTCTGGGCCAGCTTGAACACCGTGTCGGCGGCGAGTTCATGGCTGCCCTTGACGTCGACCTTGAGGCGGAGGTTCGCCATGTGGGTCAGGCAGCGCTTGCGAGCCCGGCCCGGCCGAAGCAGCGCCAGGGTGTCTGCGGCGACCTGCTCGGTCACGTCCTCCGAGCACACGTACTCGGGACAGATCTCGCGTTGAGCGAGCACGTTGACCAGCGCGATCCACTCCGTGGTGAGCAAGCGCTTGCCGAGCCAGGCTTGGGCAGAGGTGAGCTGATAGACGACGACCATCGGGCAGTCGTAATGGAGCAGCTCCAGCGTCGCGGTCCCGCTGACGGTGATCGCGGCCCGGCTGACCCGGGCAATGTCTGAGGCCTTGCCCGGCAGGACCTCGACACAGAGCCCCGGGAACTCCGCGAGCCCAGCCTCGATCGCGGGACGGAGCGACTCCTTGGCGAGCGCGAGCGCGAGGCGAACCTCGGGCATCTCCTCCTGCACCCGCTTGGCCGCGCGCAGGATCAGGCGGAGGTTCTTGTCCACTTCCGCCTGACGCGATCCAGGCAAGAGCCCGAGCAAGGGCGTCGCCGTCTCGAGGCCCAACCCAGCGCGGAAGGCCGGCGAGGGCTTTCGAGTCCGAAGTTCGTCGAAGAGCGGGTGCCCAACAAAAGTGCAGGGGACACCGACGCCCGAGTAGAGGTCGACCTCGAAGGGAAACAAGACCAGCATGTGATCGACGAGGCGCGCGATCCGGTGGATCCGGCCCGGACGCCAGGCCCAGACCTGCGGCGAGACGTAGTAGGCGACGTGCACTCCCCGTTTGCGAGCCCGCCCCGAGAGGCGGAGGTTGAAGCCCGGGTAGTCGATCGGGACCAGAACGTCCGGTTTCCACTCTGCGAGGTAGGCTGCTGTCTCTGCGAGCATTCGCTTGAAGAAAGGCAACTTCTTGAGGACTGGCACGATTCCCATCGTCGCGTGCTCGACGAAGTCCATGCGCAGCGTGACACCCGCGGCCTCCATCAAGGGTCCGCCAAGTCCGTGGAGCTCTATGTTCGGGTCGCGCTGGCGGAGCCGCTTCGCCAGGGCAGCGCCGTGGCTGTCTCCGCTCTGCTCTCCCGCGCAGATAAACACGCGCAAGGGTCGCTCGGTCATGGCGGCCATTCTACTCCTGGCAACGGCCGGAGCGACGCTCGGGCAAGAGAGCAAGGATCCGCTCCCGCAAGTGGACCGCAAGCGGCGGGTCGTGCGCTTCGAGGCCGTGCTCCACTTGCACGCGTTCGAGAAGGGTGAACCCCCAGGGCATCACCTGATCACCTGGAGGCGCGGGCGGGCGGGCAAACACGCCCTCCTCCAAACCGCCGTCTCGGACCGAGCGGTGCTCGACGCCCTGGAATCGCTTGGCGCCAAGCCAGGAGACAACCTGGTCGAGGAGTCTTGGACCGAGCGGGCCAACCCGAGCCACCCCGCCCCCGACCTCCGCGCCAAGGGGCCCAAGCTCTCGATCACGATCGTGATCCAACGACCCAAGCAACCCGAGTTGCGGATTCCCGTCGAGAAGCTCCTCGTCGACCGCGACAAGCGCGGCTTCGACTGGCGAGTGGCGGGCAACCGCGACTTGATCAAGCGCTGGCGCTCGGGCTGCGTCGTCTGCCTCCAGTCCTGCCCCGGCAGCAAAGTCGCCAACGCCAAAGCCACGATGCGCCACTTGCACGCCAAGGCCAGCCGGTTCAAACCGTCCAAGCTGGCGGTCGAGCTCGGTGAGGGGGCTCAAGTGACCGTCGAATTGGCCCTGGCTCGTCTGCCCGAGTCTCGCCCGACCCGGGACGGGCGGTAGGGGCTAGCTGTTCTCGCGAATCCAACCCGCCAAAACAGGCTTGGGGGCCCCGCCGATTTTGCGGGCCTTCTCCTCGCCGCCGTTGAACATGACGAGCGTCGGGACGCTGGTCACGCTGAACTTGGCCGCGATATCGCCCGACTCGTCAATGTCGATCTTGACGAACTTGACCGTGCCCTCGTTCTCATTCGCGAGGTCCTTGAGGACCGGCTCAAGGACTCGACACGGGCCACACCACGTGGCTGAGAAGTCGACCGGCACGGGGGTGGTGGAGTCGAGGACCGTGGCCTGGAAGTCTGCGCTACCGATCTTGTCCATTGCCATGTTGCCTCCATTGGGCCGCGTTCGGGCCGCTTTGTGGGTGGGTTGGCGGGATCATACCCGCCTCGCTGCGGCCAAGAATACTCGGCGGGGGAGGTCGGGTTACCTTCCTCTCGAAACTCCACTCCCAGCCGCGAGTTGCGCGGGGGAGCCAAAGCGACAACCATGCCCCCATGCGAGGAAGCTCATGAAACCCGAAGGTGTCGTCTTCTTTGGGATCTTAGTGGCCCTCTTTCTGGGCTTGATCTGGTGGTGGCGAGCGTACGACCTCGTCACGTTCGACGAGAAGCTCCAGTTCAATCAGCCCATGATCGAGAAAGACGGGACCCGATTTGGACGGCGAGCGACCCGTCGCCGGGCGAGCGACATCGAGCGCTACTCCCTCGTCCGCTACAAGACCAAGCGCTCGAGCGTGATCCTGACGGGCCGCGTGATGGCCGTTGAGGGCGAGCGGATCTCGATCGACGGTGCCGAGGTCTATGTGGACGGCCAAAAGGTCAGAGACCAGTACCGACGGCGAACCAATGAGAACGAGATCTACCCCGAGTTGATCGTCCCGGCCGGCTGCGTGTTCGTCCTGACCGACGTCCGCAATCGCAAAGGTGCTGACCGCTACGACTCGCGCAACCTCGGGCCTGTTCCCGTCGAGGCGATCATGAACAGCTTCTCACCCAAGGAGCCGCGCAGCGGCAAGAAGGCGCTCCGATGAAGGCCTCAGAGCTAACCGCCGGGGACCTGATGAAGATCGCCGCCAGGAGCGGAATGAGCCTCCTGTTCCTCGTCGGGGCGGTCGTGTTCACCCTCCTCGCGACCGTGGTGCTCGCGATCACATTCCAAGACGTGCTCCTCCAAGACGCCATGCAAGAGGGCGTCGACAGCTTCTACCGCCGGGATCCCGCCGCCTCCCGACAGCTCCGTAATCTGCGCTCGGAAGGTCACGACTCCGCGAGCGTGTTCTTGGCCGCCTACGAATACGAGAACGCACGCGGGGAGAAAGACAAGCTCACAACAGCGGTCAGCCTGTTCGAGGAAGCCCTCAAGCAACAGCCGGGTCGCACCAGCGCTGTGGTGGGCCTCGTGGCAGCCAAGCTCAAGCTGGCCGAAGCCGAGGGCCTCGGACCGCTCAAGGAGGCGGCCAAGGAAGCCGGCTCACTCCTGGAAGGCGCTCTGAACCCCAAGAGCCCCGACGTGGTCTACCTCCAAGCCGCCGTCGACATTCTCCTCGGGAACGCCAAGGAGGCCGTCGAGGTCCTCGACGAAGATCCCTCCGAGGCGCCCTCCTCGGAGGGCCAAGGCGCGCGCTGGTGGAACCTCGCCGTCGCCAAGCTCCTCGTGAGCGAAGACCCTCTCCCGGCGGCGGCCCGGGCCTACAACCTCCGTCGCTGGCCTCTCCCGACCGCTGACCAGCGCAAGGAAGACTCCAACGCCGGGCTCTCGGAGCGCGCGGACCCCGAGCGGTTGCTCAATATCTCCTACCGGTTCGCGCTCTGCGATCCCGCTTGCACGCCGACGGACGCCGAGGAACTCGAGAAGAGAGTCGAGTTCGGCCGCCGAATCCTCGACCAACGCTTCGCCGGCAGACGGGACGGAGGTCGCTACTCGCCGCCTCGCACCCGGGCCGCTGAGATCTACAACGCGCTCGGCGTCGGGCTCTGCCGAGTCGAGCGCTACCAGGACGCTGCGATCGCCTTCGAGCAGGCGGTCCGAGGCCAAAGCAAGGATCCGCTCTACTCCATGAACCTCGGCGTGGCCTGCACCCTCGCGCTCCCGACCCTCTCGACCGCCCCCGCGCAACAGCTCAAGAACACCAAGGACACCGCGTGCCGTGCTTACGAAAACGTGGCGCTCACGGTTCGCAACGACAAGAAGCACCTCAGCACGCTCAAGCTCGCCGTCGACAACCTCCTCACGATCGACTACGCCAATGACCCCGGAAAGGGCCTCGCCGTCCTTCGCAAATACCGGCAGGTCTATCCGAGCAAAGTCGATTGGAATCGCAACATTGGGGCCCTCTTCGACTGGGCCAACAAGCCGATCTGCATTCGGCACTACGAGAAGGCGCTCGAACTCGGCCACCCAGACGCGGTGGGGATCCAAGAGCGACTCGGCCTCTGGAATAAGGGCAAGAAGAAGTGAGCAACTGTTGGAACTGCGGGGTCCCCGAAGACCCGACCATCTCGTTCTGCGTCGCCTGTGGCGTCGCTCTTGATCCGACCGACGACGAACTCGACGTGTCCCCGGCGGCCCGCGAGCAGCGGGTGATCTCCAAGCGAGCCTACGACTGGGCGCTCGGGAAGCTGATCCTAGGCGGCTTCATCTTGGCCACCGCGATCGGGATTCGCGTCGTGTTTCACCAGCCGACGACCCACGACTACACCACGAGCTACAGGCTCCCCTACGCGCTGATCGAGGGCGAGGGAATCGACCCCCCCCAAAGCGTCGAAGTCGAGCCCTTCAAGCTTCCGCTCCCCACGAGCGATCCCTACGTGAACAAGAAGGCCAGGAAGAAGAAGCCCAAGTAGCCCAAGTAGGACCGACCGCAGGACCGACCGTCAATCGCGCGGGTCCTCGCGGAGCAAGAACCCGTCTGCCTCCGAATCCAAAATGGCGCCAAGCGGATCCGCGCGATTCAAGAGCCAAGGCACGAGCGCGTCGCGGATCACGTCGCGGAGGTCCGGGACATGCGGGGCTGCGGCCTCGACGGTTCTTCGCAGGCGAGCCCGATCGCTGTGCACCAAGCCCGACAGCACCCTGAGCTCTTCCGTCCGGGCTTCCCCTCGGGCGAGCTCGGCTCGGGCCGCGACGTGGTCTTCCGGCCGCAGATCACGGGCCCAG
>JAESQQ010000058.1 GCA_016765095.1 Planctomycetota bacterium
CCCGACGGCTCGTCGCCCCCCCTGGGGACGCCGGGCGGCGCCGCAGACCCTCAACGCCAAGGGCCCAGAGGACGGACACGCGCACACCAGCCCTATCGGGAGCTTCTCAGACGGCGCTTCGCCTTATGGCTGCTTGGACATGGTCGGAAACGTCTGGGAGTGGGTCGCCGACAGCTTCGCTCGCTACCCACGAGCACAGCAGGTGGATCCCCTCTGCGAGGAGGGCTCCCGGAAGGTGATTCGAGGCAGTTCATGGCAAAGCGCAGCCCGATTCGGCTATGCCGCTAACCGCAAGGAGCGCAAGGGTAGCGATCGCCGCCCTGAGATCGGATTTAGGGTCGCGCGATCTGCCCGCTAAGCAGCGGCAACCTCTCGCCCTATCGTGGTAGAAATGCGCCCTCACTGTCGCTGGGAGGCCGCATGACTGCACTTTCTCTGCCCCGAAAGCTCGCCCTCGCGGCGCTCTTTGGCTTGCCCCTCTTTACGGGTTGCACGCCCCTGGCCCCCTCCGTCGTCGACAACTACGACGAGCCCTTCAGCCTGACCAAGGTCCAGCTCAACTGGCAGACGAAGCTGGCCACGGCGGAGTCTCGCTACGACGTGGTCGTGACGGGGCCCGTCCGCAACTCGGACGGCTCGATCAGCGACTCGACGGTCTTCAAAGGCACCCGTTCGACGCAGTCCTCGGCGACCTTCGACCCTAGCAAGCTGAAGGCTGTGATTCCGGGCGAGGTCTACACCTACACCGTCAGCCACTACACGATCGATTTGCTCACGACCCAGATCACCGAGCGAGCTCCCGATCGCCAGGCGACCTTCACGCTTGAGGAGTTCGCTCCGCCCGTTCTCCAAGACAAAACCTTCGAGGCAGAGGAGTCCGTCGTCCTCGACTGGAAGCTCAAGATTCAGCCACCCACCAATCGCCGCGTCGACACGTCGTTCGAAGTTGAGATCGGCCGCCAAGACACCTTCGCGCGCGCCGAGGGCTTGGAGGAGATCCCAGCCAACGAGCTCGTTTGGTCCAACACAGCGCAAGACTACGCGATTCAAGGCACCGCGACGACGGTTCCCAAGCAGATCGACGCGAGCCCGCTTCGCCAGCAGACGATCAAGGGCGCGGTCCTCCTCGAACCCCGTCGAGGTGGAGATCGCGCTCACTACTACTACTACCGCGTTCGCCAGAAGCTGTCTCAGATCAAGAGCCCTTGGTCGAAGCCCGCCAAGATCCTCGTCAAGGACTTCGAGGCGCCCCCGGTCAAGGACGTGATCCTGAATCCGATCACCCCCAAGTTTCAAGTCGACTGGGAAGACGTCGAGGGCGCCAAAAACGGCTACGTGTTCGAGTTCACGTCCGGCGACGACTTCAGTGACCGGAGCAGTGTGTGGGTCGTACACACGAGGGAGAGCTTCTACAACCTCCGCAAGATGACCAACTACGACAACGTGGGCAAGCTGCGCCGCATGAACAACAGCGGAAACGTCAGGTTGCCCGCTACGAACGACGACCTGGGTGAGCGCCGAAGCAACGCCTGGCGCGGTTTCTCGCATAGCTACCGGTTTCGGGTGGCGGTCAAGGACGTCTCGGACCCAGAGCACTGGAGCTGGGGGAAGGCCGGCTGCACCTTCGAGGCGCCCCCTGAGATCAGGATCTCCGACGTCATTATCGACCGGCCTGTCTCTGAGGTCCGGCTCCGCTGGACCAAGCTCGAGGGGGCCGAGAGGTATTTCGTGAAGATCTACACCAAGGAGCAGCTCGAGGCCCGCTCCCCTCCCCACTGGGGGAGCTCCAATCGCTCACAGTGGTTCGAGAGGCTGGGAGGCGACAAGACCGCGGTCAACGTCGCCAAGGAGCTCCGCCGCAACAAGACCGACGAGTTCCTCGGCGTTGACTTCTCAAACGAGCAGCCCTACGAGAACGACGAGAAGCTCTGGCTCTCATTTGGGACCGACTACCATTATCAGGTCTTCGGCTTCTTGCCCGGGATCAATACGCCCTTCGCTTCCAAGGTCCGGCGACTCAAGATCGATATTCTCCAGCCGACGCTGAAGAGTCCACGCGGCACGATCGCGACCCCTCTCCCAGACTTCCGCTGGGTCGTGCCGGCCGGTTTCAAGGGCAACACGTTCCAGATCCAGCTCTGCGCCGGGAAGATCAACGAGAGGAAGCCCGACAAGCACTTCAAGCCCGAGTCCAAGAACGCCTCGGGCTTCACAATGTCCATTCTGGACGTCGAGCTGGCTCACCTCCGTCACCAAGGCCACGACACCGACGCGCACCGAACCGAGCTGCTCAAAGGGCTCAAGGCGGGCACGCTCCACCAAAAGCACGAAGACGAATCCCAAACCGGGAAGCTCGACGAGGCGGACATTCTCGAATCCGGCAAGACCTATTACTGGCGCGTCCGCACGATCCACGCCAACCAGCTCAACAGGAAGGCAGCCGTCGTCGACCACGGCGACTGGTCCAAGTGGGAGACCTTCAGCGTCGAGCGAGCCGCGCCTTTAGTCGAGAAGAAGGACATGCAGGCCCGCCGGCTTACCCCCCGCTTGACCTTCGAACTCCGCCACTGGGCCCGCGAGTGGCGACTGATCCAGGGACTCGAATACGAGATCATTCCCAAATCGGCGGGCGACTTCACTGGCGAGCGGGCGCTGTTCATTCCCCGCTCCGAGCTCCGGGCGGGCTGGAACAACTTCACGATCCAAGAGCGACTGGCCCCGAACGTGACTTACAAGTGGCGCGTCAGGAAGCAATACTTCGCAGCCCATGGGCGCAACAGCTACAGCGCCTGGCGAGACGGGGGCACGATCAAGATCCCCGCCAACCCGGGCGAGAGCTTCCAAGTCCGGCGGATCACGCAGACGGCCCACGTCGAAGAGCAGTGGCCCGCGATCAGCGCCGACGGCCAGAGCCTGGCCTACCAGGCTGGCTACGTTCGGGACTTCACTCAGCTCGCGCTGGGTGACTCGATCGATCCCATGCGTCAACAAGAGTCAGCGGGCGCTGACTCTGGGATCACGACTCGCGACAAGAAGGAGACAAACGCCGGCTACCTGTTCACCAAGAAGCTGACCCACGACTCCCGCGGCCTCCCCTTACCGTCTGAAGCCCGCGGAGCCTTCGCTGAGTCCCTGCAGGGGACTGGGTTCACTGTGTTCCGCCAGCCGGGCTGGGCTGGGAAGCGAATCTTCTTCAGCAGCAACCAATACGACACCGTCAGCTTCGTGCACCTCTCGCTCATGTCGCGCCTGACCAACGCCCCCGCCACGACCGCCGTCGTGAGCGCCAAGCAAGACGAGTCGCTCCTGTTCCCCAACGTGCACCCCGACGGGAAGACGATCTGCTACACGCGGGCCAAGTTCGACCGCACGACGGTCGAAGAGTTCGAGCGAAAGTTCAAGGCCTACAGCCGCGGCAGGATCCAGTACCCCACTTACGCGCGGGCGCGCAAGAAGCTCGCTGAGACCCCGACCTATGAGATCTGGACCTGCGACGTCAACGGCGCCGCGAAGACGTTCATTACTCAGGGCTTCCAAGGCCGCTGGTCACCGGACGGGACAAAGCTCCTCTACCTCAAGCGGGGCTCGGCCGACACGCCTTGGGAGGCTTGGATCTGCCCCGCGACGGGCGGCAACCCCTCTCGCGTGGTCCAGGCACCTCGCGAGGGTCGAATCCTCGACCCGTGCTGGTCCCGCGACGGGAAGAGGATCGCCTACGTCCAGCGCCAGTCGGCTGACGGCAACGACGACATTTGGGTCAAGGATCTCAAGACCTTCAACGCCAGCCAGATCACGACGGTCCTCGACGACGATCGCTCCCCGGTTTGGGGCAAGGACGACAAGTACATTCTGTTCGTCAGCGAGCGCGAGGGGAACTTCGATATCTGGAGCGCCGACGTCAGCAAGCTCAAGTAGTAGCCCTCCCTCGCGCGCGGATCCAACCCCCGGCCAGACCGACTGGGAGGGTTAGGATCGAAGTCGCGTGAAGGAACACCCTTGAACCTCCAACCCGGGGCCATGGTCGGCCCGTTCCGAATCGAGCGCGAGCTCGGCCGGGGCGGTATGGGTGCCGTCTATCAGGCCACGGATACCCGCGCCGGACGAAGCGTGGCGCTCAAGGTCGTGCTGCGAGCTGAGCAGGCGATCTCCGTCCAGCGCTTTGTGCGAGAGGCGCAAGTCGTCGCCGCGCTCCAGCACCCGGGGATCGTCGCGGTCCACGACGCGGGCGTCTTTGGAGGCGTCCCCTGCATTGTCTACGAGCTCGTCCAGGGCGGTCGGACCCTCGACGACGGGTTCAAGTCGCTGCTCCTGATCGAGCGCGTGGAGCTGATCCTCGAGCTCGCCGCGGCCCTGGCTTACGTGCACGAAGCGGGGCTCGTGCACCGCGACGTCAAGCCGGGGAACGTTGTGATGGCCCAGTGACGGAATGGTGCAAGACTAACGGGGCGGGACGTTCGATTTGGTGCGGCGTCCAAGCGGCATTAGCTGGGCAACGTCGGGCAGGCGAGCCCGGCAGACGAGGCGCTCCCGTGGCCACGAGCTTCGCGGAGGGCGGGCGGGTCCGATTGGCGGGGTGCTACGCGGCCAGTGTGTACCGGTGGAAGAGGCCGTTGAGCACGGGAGTCACGACGAGTTTGGCGAAGTTCATCGAGGTCGGGTCCCGAGCCTTGAATTCGCCTCGCCGGACCTGGGCGGGCGAGCGCAGTTCGAGTCCATGGCCTTGGTGGGAGCGCTGGTGGTAAAAGGGGACGTAGGCTCGCAGCAGCTCGCGGACGTGTTCTTCGTCTCGCGGGACGACCCGATCAAAGAGCTCTCGGCGAAAGGTCCCCACCTGGCGTTCCGCGTAGCAATTTGCGACCGGTGTTCGCGGTGGCGTGAGGAGAATCTCGCCGCCCTCGCTCTCGACGACCGCGTCGAAGGAGGACGTAAACTTGGTGTCGCGGTCACGGATCAGCCGCTTGGGAGCGCTGTCCCAGCAGGCGTTTCGAATCTGCTGCGTCGTCCAGTTGCCGGTGGGATGTTCAGTGACGGCGACGTGCACGATCTCGCGCGTGTCGAGGCGGAGAAAGAAGAGGACGTAGAGCGTGCGAAAGCCGATCGTGGTCACCGAGAAAAAGTCGCACGCCCAGGTCCCTTCGAGGTGGTTGCGGACGAAGGTCGCCCAACTCTGAGTCGGCTCTGGCCGACCGTCAGGCCACTCCTCCTCGAAGATCCGCTGGACGGTGGTGCGGCCAATCGAGATCCCGAGCTTCCGGAGTTCGCCAACGACCCTGAGCAGGCCCCACCCGTTGGCGTTGACCATATCGACGACGAGCTGGCGGATCTCGTCTCGAGTCCTACGAGGCGATCTGCGGGGCCGAGCCTTGGGGCGCGAGCGCCAAGCCCAAAGCCAGCGAGCAAGGTCGCCATGCCAGCGGATCAGGGTCTCGGGGCGCACCAGGTGGAGGACGGCCTTGGTCGCGTCCGGAAAGAGCCGATCGACGGCGACGAGGACCACGCGATCTGCGGCGTCAGGGGAAGCTCTCCCGACCTGGCGCTTGAGAACGGCCAGCTGAGCACGGAGAGCCACGTTCTCAGCGGCAAGGTGCCCCGGAGGCTTGAGGAGATCGCGAGCCAGGCCGCAGGCGAGGTGACCGGCTCGGCCCGCGAGCTGGCCCAGGAATCGACTGCCGCGCGTCACGTTCTCGCGCAATTCGTTGAGCATGAGCGCCTCCACTGGCGAGCCAGAGTGGCAAGGGAACGCGGTGCGAGCCAGCCTTCTCGAGCGCGGCCAGAAGCGGGAGTGGGCCAGGCTGTGCCTCCACGGGCCCCCATTTGCCAAAAGAATGGCCTGTATTTTGGCCTCCACTGGCGCTGGGCAGCCCACACGCGCAAACGCCGTGTCCCACAAGTCGTTGTGGGACACGGCGTTGCACGTAAGCGGGCGAAGAGAATCGAACTCTCAACCCTCAGCTTGGGAAGCCCACCCGAGAGGTGTGCCCGCGTATGTCCCCCTGCGTCCAAACGCGCCATGCAAAAGAGGTTGCGCACCAGGTCAGTAGGTCTCCGCGGGACTTCATGTGCCCTGACATGCCAACCGAATGGCCTGAGTTCTGGCCTGGACGAATCCCCAGGGCGCATCGAGCGGAGGTCCCGGAGATACAGGCATGGGCAGGACTGCGCTTTGCTCGTCCGGGCCGCGACTCGTTGTGACGTCCCAGTAACGGACCGGCGCAGCGCGTCGATCCTGCACCATTCCGTTACTGGGCCATCACAGGTCCTTGAAATCTGGTCCCACTTCGAAAAGACCAGGTTGCTCGAGATCGGACGGATCTCCGCTCGTACCGCTCGGCGAAGAGCGTGAAGAGGACGTCCATTTCCTCGCGCTCGTGCTGCACGTAGCCCAAGTCGTCGATCACAATCAAGAGGCACTCGAATCATCCGAGCGCTTGAGCTCCGCGGGCAGCCCAGCAGGTTTAGTTGTCGCCGCCCTGCATTTCTAATTGTCGCTGCTCAGTCAAGCTAGCGGCTTGGGCGCCGCTCATGAGGTTTCGCGACGTCTCCCTATACGAGGCAGCCCTGAACACGGCCTCTGGAAGGCTGGTCTTCCTTGGCGGCTAGATTGGATCACGCGTCTGCCAGGCGCTGGGTGACCGATCGATCCTGCCGCTCCTGCTGCACGCGGCGTTTGGACTCAGAGAGAAGCCCTCTTGATGATCTCCTTCGCAAGATGGACTCGGCTCGTGCCTCGTAGTGATCAGAGCCAGAATCAGCCAGACACTAGTTCACGAGCAATCTACACTTGAGTTGCGGACCAGGCCAGGCGTGCCACTGGCGAGGAGGGTGACATGGCCAGCCAAGATCTCGTAGCTAGCGCGACCAGCCTCCCGCCAGCGTGGACGAAGCTGGCACTTCTCTCGCACGGGGTTCATATCGACCGGTCCTTCGCGGCCTGGTTCGCAGGCCACCCGGGATCGGTAAGGCGAAGGAACTTCTACAACTCCCCGGTCTGGGGCCATGAGGGTGACGTCCCTCAGGAGATCAAGCTGAAGACGGAAGGCCCACCCGTAACGGTGGCGGTGAACGTGTACGGCGACGACACCTGGACTCTCCGGTGCGATGAGCAAGGGCCACAAGTAGTTAACACCCGGCTTGGTTTGACCTGTGGCGTTAGTCTCATCAGCGACCTGGAGTGCCTGCAGACCTCCGCGGCTCTTGGGCAGATCGCGAATCTGTACGGCGGCTCCGCGCTGTCGTTCTTCAGTCCACGCGCCTGCTACTTCTTCACAGACGGGACGCAGTGCCGGTTCTGTTCCCTTGCAGGGACAGCAGCAGACACGTCCTTTGCAAACCGGCTGTCCCCAGGTCAGGTCCGCGAGGCCGTGTCGGCGGTCCTTGGGGCCGAGCCTGAGCGGATCAATCAGATCATGATAGTTGGCGGGAATGAACGCAACCTAGACGCTGGCTTCTTGCGACACGTCGACTTGGCTAAGGCGGCAGCTAAGTCCGTCGCGGCGGCGGGAATGACAACGCGTGTCTCGGTTCACCTGGTGACAATGCCGCCCAACGACTTGAATGCGATAGAGGAGCTAGAGGGAGTACCAGGCGTACACACAGGCTTCAATCTTGAAGTGTGGGATGGCTCCCTATTCGACCAGATTGCGCCCGGAAAGGCAGCAGACTATGGGCAGGCAACGATTCTGGCCGCGCTTGAGAAGCTAGTCGACGTTGTTGGGGTGTATCGGGCGCATTCGATCCTGATCGCCGGGCTCGAGCCAGCCCACTCGACGGTCGCGGGCGCGGCAGCCCTTGCAGAGATGGGTGTTTCGCCGATCGTCAACATATTCCACTCCGACGTGCACTCAGAGATTGGACTAGCGGTGCGGCCGACATATGAAGAGCTCGTCGAGGTGGCATCTGGGCTGTCAGACTTGCATGCTGCATACCCGATTCAGCCCTATTGGAAGGGCTGTGGGCGCAACGCATTGGACTTTGAGGCGGGGCACGGAATGTTCGCCGGAGAGCCCCCTGCGCTCGGTGCTAGTGCAGAGTGAGTGGTAGCTACCCGTCACACGGCTATGTCCGGGCCTCCCTCCTGCAGCTCACCCACGCGCTGTGTCCGTGGGTTGACGTCGAGGAAGCACTGACGAGTGGGGTGCCCAGTGCTCAACTCGGCGGAGATCCACTTCGGCCATACGTGGTCTACCCGCTGGCGGACCGCATCATGGTATCGGCCGTGCGTAGGGACGATCTGGCCGATCCCCCGTTGGTGGCCGAACTACTGGCTGGTCAGTATGGAACGCCCATCCTCGAGGAAGAGCATCGGGAGAGCCACGGAGCGCTATACCCTGAGGCAAGGGTATTCCGGTTTACGGTCCCTGCCTCGGCTAATCTCGCGCAGCGCCTAACCCAGCCTGCCGTGCTGCTTATCGGCCTTGGAGACCGTGACCGATACCGAGGGGCCCGATTGCCGCTCGGAGTGGCACGGCTTGCGTCTTGGCTGCGTTTCACACATGCGGCTCGGGTCGAGGTGATCGATTACAGCCTTCAGAACGCTCCCTTGGAACTCATTGGCGAGGCGCTGGCTCACAGGCCCGACGTGATCGGGGTGGGGGTGAACTTCGGGCAATGGCGACTTCTGGAGGAGTTGGCCGAGTTTGTAGAGCGGGAGACGACTTCCTGGTCTTCTCCGCCGGTGGTAGTGCTTGGGAACATCCTGGCGGCGTTTTCCCCTGACGAAGCTGCGAAGCCGTTTAGGAGGGCGACGGCCGAGGGCCGAGTGCTCGTGGCGACAGGGCTCGGCGAACGGCCTCTGGAGAGGCTGTGCAGGTGCCTCGATAGACCAGATTCCTGGGCAGACATCCAAGGGCTAGCCTTCCCGACTCTCTCAGCACCCCAGCATGGCACTCCACAGCGGAGCACCAGCATCCCCTTGCTTGGGGTCACGCTCGACCGGACAACTGCACCTTCCCTAGTCGCGCCTGATGACGCCCTTGTGATCGCTGTGGCCACCCAGGGGGGGCAGGTCAGCCTGGAGACGTCTCTGGGCTGTCAATTTGGAGCGTGCACGTTTTGCCCCCGCTCACACAAGGGCAAAGGCTGGCTAAGGAGCGAGACTGCAGTGTGCGTGGCCATTCTGGAGCGCATGTCCCACCTCCCTTCGCCTCATGGCGGGAGCGTAGCCGTGTCCCTGGTCGATGAGGAGTTCTTCGGGGCCGAGGGTTTGGCTGATCCGCCTCCGAGGCAGCTCCCAGCTGCCCGAATACTCACCGCCCTGAAGGACCTGGGACTGCGATACGAGATCTACACCCGCTTGGAGCAGCTCTTTGACCGACGACGGTCCCGAGAGTGGAACCTACAACGTGCAACCCTACTCGCAGAGGCTGCACCGCAAATGCGCCGGCTATTCGTTGGGGTTGAGTCCGGGTCGCCGTCCCAGCTGCGACGCTACGGCAAGGGTCAGACGGTCGTCCAAACGATCGACGCGTTGCGAGTCGCATCTAGACTCGCAGCGCCTCTAGAGTTCGGGTTCATCACCTTTGATCCTCTCCTCACCCCCGAAGAACTGGCCGAGAACTTGGTTTTTCTAGCTCGTACCGACGTGCTTTGTGATCCAGCCTCCAGCGAGACCAGCGTGGCAATCGCGGAGGTCGGTCGTTACCTAGACGGCGCGGAGCTTCCCTATTCTGGCGAGCCGGTGTACCAGCACGTCGCCTACATGGCCACAGAACTCGAGGTGTTGGCGAACAGTCGATACGCCGACTACTTGCACCGGAAGCGCCCCGATCTGCTTGACGGCTACGATCCGGCGTTCTGCCGGTTTGGCACACGCTACGACCAAGGCGTGGGGGAGATCGCGTCCTGGTGCCGCGTATGGACCGAAGGCATGTTTACTCCGGTGTACCAGGCGCGCATGGCCGCCCGGTCGGCTGGACCTGGAGGGGCCGCTGAATCGGAGGCACTCGTTCGTCGGTACCGAGATGCCACCTTCGCATTGCTGGTTGCGCTGACGCGCCAGTTGTTTCCAGGTTTGAGCCTGCCGTCCCTGTCAGTCCCGATGCAGCTCGACGAGATTGCCAGCTGGGAGGTTTCGCATCTCCTCGCTGACCTCTCTATATTGGTGACTCGGTCCACCCCGACGAACTTCGACTTGAGCGTTCGGGAGCGTCAGCGTGACCGGTAGGCCGATAGTCTGCGTCGGGACCTTCGCGGAGATCGGGTGCTTCAGAGTGGCGTCTCTAGCTCTCGATGGTTACGGGGAGCGCGCCAGAGCGACAAGCATGCTCGGCAACGATGCCTTTATCGCTTCGCAGCTTCTGCATGCGTCCGGAGAACCTGTGCAGTGCCTGTTGATCAAGCCAACTAGGAGCGACGTCAGGGTCGCTCGAGACTTCGTCCCAGGTCTCAGGATTCAGGCGTTGGGGCAACGATCAGGAACTTTGACCAAGTCAGCAGTTCTTCAGGCGCCAGACGGTCAGCGGTATTGGCTACTCCCTCCTGCCTCAGGCGGGACGCTGCCACCGCCTCCCCCTTCGGCACTAGGCAAGGATGTTCTGCTCTACGTCGATATGTATGACGAATTGGAGACTGCATTGATCGCATGGCTCATGAGGGCCCTGACCCCTATACCGACTGCAGGAAGGGCTGGAGCCCTCCAGACCGATCATGGGATCGGGCGTCTAGTCGCGAACCTCTCCGCTTCCAGGCAAAGCGAAAAGGCGACAAGACTCGCTCCGTTTTCACCACTACTGGTTCAGGCGAGTTTCCCTCACGCGTTGTCCAGTGCTGCGCTCGCTGAGGAGGCTCGTCGGCTGAGAGCAATGGCTTGTGCGACCTACGCCCTAGTTACGGGAGGCGCTCATGGGTTCTCCCTTGCGGGGCCTGATGATGAGGAGTGGACTCGGCATCCCACTCGCACGTTCGGTGGTGCCGCACTTGGTGCCGGAGCAGCTGTCTCGGCAGGGCTCCTGTATGGTCTTGCGCAAGACGTCAGGGGATCAGAGTTGGCCGACATGGCGGGGAAGTGGGTCGCCACATACCTGCAGGGGGAGTCGTGATCGTCTGCTTAGAGGGGATCAATGGTAGTGGGAAGACTACGTTGGGGAATGGTCTGCTCGCTATATGGGCAGGCGGTAGCGCCTGTACGATCGACCCGACACAGCATACCCCATTTGGTCGAGCGCTTCGAACTGCGATCATGGCTGAGACCAGTCTAGGGGCGGATGTGGAGACCCTTGCGTTTGCGTCCGCGCGGCTACGCACGGCAGAGGTTCTTACGTCTCCGGCACCCGAGGCACGCGATCTGGTAGTTCTCGAACGATGGGCGGGGGCGGTCATGGCCTATGGGACCGTAGCAGGGGCGTCACCCGTCCTCTTGGAGGCTGTGGAGCAACGGCTGCTGTCTGCTCTGCCGATTGACATCACCGTTCTCTTGGATTTGCCAGGTGGTGATGCGGAGGCACGAGTGAATCAACTGGCGGAACGCAATCGCTTCGAAACCCAAGGTTCGGGCTATCTCGAACGAATCCGAAGGCAGTATCTGGCGTGGGCTTCGAACCGACAGGTGTCAGTCGTCGATGGTAGACAGGAGGTAGCGACGATCGTCGAGCTGGTTGCGGAGTTGATGAAGGCAAAGGCTCCCCACATTAGCGCCGACCCCTGAAGCGTTGGAGAGCACATGCACCACACCGAAGTCGAGCGCAAGTTCGCAATACTGGAACCTGGGCAGATGCGGACTTGCCTGGCGCGACTGGGAGCGGTTGTCGCCGGAACCTCGCGGCAGGTAGACGTGTACTACAACCACCCTGCACGCGATTTCCTGCAGCGCGATGTGGTTTCCGAGTGGTTACGGCTGCGCCTCGAAAATCCCGAGGACGGGCTGGCCAAGTCGTCGATCAACTTCAAGCGGTGGCTTCCGATCGGCTCGGCCGAGGCCACTCACGCTGACGAGTTCGAGTCGCAGGTTGCAGATCGGGAGGCGGTCGCCCGCCTTCTGAAGGAACTCGACTTTCAGGAGCTGGTCACAGTTAACAAGCAGCGTGAACGCTGGCGATTGCAGTCTCCGTCCGGCCCCGTCGAGATCGCCCTCGACGAGGTTGAGGGATTGGGCACCTTCGTCGAGTTCGAATACGAAGGCGATGGTGAGCTGGATGTAGCGGAGCAAGCCGTCGAGGAGGCGGTTGGGAGGGTAGTGTCCCAAGGGGTCGCTCTCGGCCAGCGAGACCGGCGTGGCTACCCATACCTTCTGCTTGGCCGAGAATGATAGAAGACGCCGATCGTGGCGGCATCGCTGGCCATCCAGCTGATTTGGGACCAATAGAAGGGGTCAGCGACTTCCGATAAGCGCACCTATGTAGCGGCCAGCTCTCATGGGTATTCGATCCAGAGCGGGAGATGATCGGACATCCGCCACGTGTGGGACTGCGCGCTCAGGTCCGGGATCACGTGGGGGGTGAAGTCGCTTTGGGTCACAGAGGGCGAGGGCGGCCTGGTGGTCGACGTCGAGAGCGTCGAGCGTTGACCTTCGGCACCTGGTCCCGCCGCTGGCGCAGAGCGTTGACCTTGGTCCCGACGACCCGATCTTCACCGCCGCGCTGGCAGCCGAGATCGAGGTTCAGCGATCAACGCTCAGCGCGACCTCAGGTGCTGTCCGAAAAGCCCCCTCGATTTCGAACGCTGGATGTAACCGTTCAGCCCTAGCTCAGCGCAATTGCGCCAAATTCTGCCACCAGCGCATGACAGAGCGGAGGCCGCTCAAGCGGCCTGCTGTGCCCCTGGTGTCGCGGTCGA
>JAESQQ010000647.1 GCA_016765095.1 Planctomycetota bacterium
TAGGGGCGGGGTTTACCCCCGCCCGCCCCGCAGGTCGTGCGATCGGCGGCCGGGGAGCCTCCTCCTTAGCGAGCCGCCAGCTTGTCGAAGCCCTGGCGGGAGATCTCGACCACCTCCGTACCGGCGGGGAACGAGCGCTCCTGACCGTCAGCCGAAGCGCAGGCTGCGGCCTCGTCGCCGAGGTCGGTGATTCGCCAGGCGTCAGCAGCAGAGAGGACGGGCGTCGCGATTCGGGCCCCGTCTGCGGGGCGCTCCTCGGGAGCCGGACCGGGCTCGCGAGGGAGCGTGAAGCAACGCCCCACGCTGAGGGAGTTGAGCTGGACCTTGTTCTTACGCACGTTTTCCTCCGCAGCCAAACCAAGCCTACAGCCGAATCGAGGCCGTGCCGATAGGCCGAGCTAGGGGAATCACCATGTCGCAGAATCCAGATCCGTCCATTCAGTCTCTCGTCCAGCTCCTCAAGCCATGGCAGATCGACTGGGAGCCCCGCTTCCGGGAGCAAACCTGGACCCCCAGGCGCCGCCTCCGTCGGACCGGCCTCTAGAGCGCCTTCAGCAAGCCGCTCACGAGGGAGCCCCGCTGCGCGTGGGCTCCCGCCGGTGTGTACGGCCCCGTCGCAGATTCCCCCGTGACGCCTGACCCCTGGGCGCGTCTAGGGGAGTGCAGAGCCGCTCCGGGCGCGCTCTGGGCAACGTGAGGGCCAGATGCGACGAGTGCGAGTTCAATTCGTCGACGTGGAGTCGGGGCGGACCGTCGAGGAGGCCATGCTCCCGGTCGAGCGCGTCCCCAACCCTCTCGAGCTGAAGGCCCAACTCCGCCTCGGCGAGGAACACTGGGTCGTGATCCGCGCTGAACCTGCGGGTGCCCAGGAGGTCACCGCCACGGGCCACCTGCGCCTGACCGTCCGCCGAGTCGCCGACTTGACCACGGTCGATCTGGTGTTCGACGCCCCGACTCTTTGTGCCCGGCTGCCCGAGATCGGCGACGCCGACCTCCCCCAGGCCCTCGCCGAAAACGCGGAGCCCCCCCTCACCCTTGACCGCAACACCTGGCGTCAAGTGGAGTTGGTCAGCAGGACCCACGCTGAGCGGCTCGCAGCAGACCTCCAAGCGGTTCGACGGAACATTCGCAAGGCGACCGAGCGCGGCTACCCAGACCTCCACGTCCGCCACGAGCTGATCCCGAGCGCGACGCCCCCCGTCGGCCTCGAGTGGCTCGTGGGTCTGGTTCGCAAGGCCACAGTGCACGCGATTCGACTGGACGGGCTCCAAACCGTCGCCTCTGGGTTCGCGATCCGAGGCGCGTCGGGCCTCCTCCTCTACGGAGTCGCGCCCTTTGGACGGATCGAAGTCCTCGGAGTCGAGGCTCCCGCTCAAGGCGACGAACCTCACGCGCTCTATCACGACCTCGCCGCGCTCCGCGAAGTCGGCGCAGTCCACGAGATGGTCCTCCTCGATTGGTGTCGAGCCAAGGTCTACCCGCCGGATCGCTTCCCCGACGCCTTGCTCTAGAAACGCCCTGCTCTCTAGAAACGCCCTGCTCTCTAGAAACGCAAAGAACCCCGCCTAAGGCGGGGTTCTCTCAAGCCGAACGATCCGAGACCGCCGATAGATCCCGGCGACCGAAAAGAGACCGACTAAACGGTCGTCTGATCCTCGATCAACTGAAGGCGACTTGGCTTCTTGATCTTCTGAGGCAGGACCTCGGGGGCGACGTCTTGGTATTGCTCCCAGACGCGCTGGCAAACGAAGACCTCCTTGACGATCTCCCAGCCGTTGCCACCCGGATCACCGCTGTTGCGACGCCGAGCGCTCTTCTTCTTCTTCTTGAGGGCGTCGGGACGCTGGAGGTAGTTCACGGGGCGGACCTGAAGGACCACCTTGCGGGAACGGGTGCCGGCGGGAATGAGCTCACCGGAGATTTCGCAACGATACATATCGACCTCAAGTTCCGGGGTTAATCCCCGAATGCAGGGGGGGAGTATACCGGCGCCTGGGGGAGCGACAAGGATGAGGAGGGGTTCTCCGGCAGAGTGAAATCCCGACCTCTCGGCCCGTTTCCCGGGCCGGTCCCCGGGCCCCGACCCCTGTGATATGACTTCTCCCTTCTAGGGGGAAGGCGGTGGCTCGGCCAATCGCGTGGATCCTGGTTCTTGCCCTCTTTTGGGCAGGTCTTTCAGGATATGCCAAGCCTCTTTTGGTCGGGAGCGGAATCGTCTCGATCGGGCTGGCGTATTGGTTCACCCGAGCCGCCGGGGTCGAGCTCAAGGACTGGAGCGTCCCCCGGCTCCTCTGGGCGACCCTGACCTACCTCCCCTGGCTGCTGTGGCAAGTCCTGGTCTCCAACCTGCGCGTGATCAAGATCGTGTGGAGCCCAAAGCTCCCGATCGCGCCTCGGGTCGTCGAGGTCCCCTGTGACCTCCAGACCGCGACCGGCAAGGCCTTGTTTGCGAACTCGATCACGATGACTCCCGGGACGGTCACGCTCTCGGTCGGTGAGACCTTCCTCGTGCACGCCCTGACCGAGAAGGACGCGGCCGCGCTCCTCGACGGCAGCATGCTCGCCCGCATCAAGGCCCTCGAGCCAGGTGGGTCTGAGTGATCCACGTCTACGGTGCCGCGCTCCTCGCGCTCCTCGTCAGCATGTTCCTGTTCTTGGGGCGCGCCGCCCTCGGCCCGACGGTCTACGACCGGCTCCTCGCGACCAACGCCTTTGGGACCAAGACCGTGATCTTCGTGGCGCTGCTTGGCTTCTTCGCCGGGCGCCCTGAGTTCCTCGACATGGCCCTCGTCTACGCCTTGATCAACTTCGTCACGACCGTCGCGGTCTTGAAGCTAGTTCAAGAGGCGAGGCTCGACCGGTGAGCGTGCTCGACTGGATCAGCGCAGTCCTGCTGGCCTTGGGGGTGTTCGTGGCCCTCACGAGCGCGGTCGGCGTGCTCCGAATGCCCGACTTCTTCACCCGGATTCACCCTGCGGGGAAGAACGACTCCCTGGCCCAGCTCCTCGTGTTGGGGGCCCTCTTGCTGCAGGCCACGAGCTGGCAAGTGGCGGTCAAGCTGCTCATGATCTCGGCCTTCCTGCTCGTGACGACGCCGAGCTCGACCTACGCCATAGCCCGCGCGGCCTTGGTGGACGGACGCCAGCCTTGGACCGGCGACCCTCCCCCTGAAGAGGCCAGCCCGTGAGCCAGCTGATCGTCTACGGGCTCCTCTTGCTCTGCCTCCTGACCGCGGTCGCGATCGTGCGGCTCCGTAACCTGTTCGCGGCCGTGATCCTGATGGGGATCTACAGCCTCGTGATGGCCATGATCTGGACCGCGATGCAGGCCCTCGACGTGGCGTTCACCGAAGCCGCGGTCGGGGCGGGGATCAGCACGATCCTCATGATCGGAGCCCTGGTTCACACCGGCAGCAAGGAGAAGGTCCGGGAGAAGGAGCGCCGGGGGCCCCACTGGCCCTCGTTTATCACCGTCGTCCTGACGGGCGCGCTCTTGATCTATGGGACCTTCGACATGCCTGCCCTCGGCGACCCCAACGCCAGGGTCCACCAAGGCGTGGCGGCCTACTACAAGAGCCAGGAGTCCCAGCACCGGACCCACGCCCCGAACACGGTCACGGCGGTCCTCGCGAGCTACCGCGGCTTCGACACGATGTTCGAGACAGCGGTGATCTTCGTCGCTGGCGCGGGAATGATCCTCCTGCTTCGTCGTGAGGAGACAGACGACGACGAGACCCCCGACGACGAAGCGCTCGCCGGCGCTCCGCCAGTCGAGGGTGAGGCGGCGGCGTGAGCGAGCAGCCCCCTCTCCAAGAGCCTCTCGAGAGGCTGCCCCTCGCTAAGCAGCCGGTCCTCCGTCAAGTCACCAAGATCCTGATCCCGTTCGTGATCGTGTTCGGGCTCTACGTGATCACGCACGGCGACTACGGCCCCGGCGGCGGATTCCAAGGCGGCGTGATCCTGGCCGCGGCCTACATTCTGTTCGCCCTCGTCTATGGGGTTGCCAGGGCCCGTCGCGTGATCCCCCGCAAAGCGACCGACGTCCTGGCCGCCGTCGGAGTCCTGTTCTATGGCGCGGTCGGCCTCGTCGGCCTGTTCGGCGGCGGGACGTTCCTCGACTACGACTTCCTCGGGACCGACCCCGCCTCTGCCCAAGCCTTGGGCATGTTCCTCGTCGAACTCGGCGTCGGACTGACGGTCGCGAGTGTGATGGTGACGGTGTTCACCGAGATGGTTGAAGCCTGATGCCGCCTTGGGCTGGTCACTTCAACTACTGGATCTACGTCGTCCTGATGATGGTCGGGCTCTACGCAGCGATCGCGAAGGGGAACCTCGTCAAGAAGCTCCTCGGCCTGAGCCTGTTCCAGACCGGGATCTTTATCTTCTATATCTCGACCAGCGTGATCCTGACCGAGAGCGGTCAATTCGCGACGGTTCCGATCCTCGCCGAGCACGGCGGTCCCCTCACCGAGACCTACGCCAACCCGCTCCCCCACGTCCTGATCCTGACCGCGATCGTGGTCTCGGTATCGACTATGGCCGTCGCGCTCGCGATCGTGGTCAACATTAAGCGCGAGTTCGGCACGATCGAATCCGACGAGCTCCTCGAGCAGGAGCTGGCCGAGTGACAGCGGGCGTGCTTAGAAACCTCCCCGCGCTGGTCGTGATCGTGCCCCTCTTCATGGGGCTCGTGACCGCGATCCTCGGGCGCCAGGGTCGGGCCCACTGGCTCGCCTTGGCGACGGCCTGGGTCACGTTCGGCCTGACTGGGCTCTTGGCCTACGAGGTCCTCCAGAGCCCGCTCGGCTTTGTGACCTACACCTTCGGCCCTTGGGCCGACGCGGTCCCGCTCAACCTCGCGGCACGCCCCGGCGCGGTCGCGACGCCAGGCATTGAGTACCGGGTCGATCACCTCAACGCGCTGTTCCTGGTGATCGTGGCCGGCATGACCGCGATCGTGATCCTCGGCGCGCGTCTGAGCCTCAAGAAGGAGATCCCCGAGGACCGACGCCACGTGTTCTACGGCGTGCTCCTGCTCTGCCTGACTGGCCTGCTCGGGATCACGATCACAGGCGACGCGTTCAACCTCTACGTGCTCCTCGAGATCAGCTCGCTGACGGCCTACGCGCTGGTGGCCATGGGCAAGTCGCGAGACAAGCGCGCCCTGACCGCGAGCTTCCATTACCTGCTGCTCGGAACGGTCGGCGCGAGCCTGATCCTGATCGGAATCGGCTACCTGTTCATGGTGACGGGGACGCTCAACATGACCGAAATGGCCCGGATCCTCCAAGAGGAGATCCCGCGTCGCAACAAGACAGTCAGCACGGCCTTCGCGCTTTTGCTGGCAGGCTTCGGGCTCAAGGCGGCGCTGTTCCCTCTCCACGCCTGGCTGCCCAACGCCTACACCTACAGCCCCTCGGTCGTCTCGACCTTCCTCGCGAGCACCGCGACCAAAGTCGGCCTCTACGCGGGGCTGCGCTTCTACTTCACGATCTTCGGAGCCGACTACACGATCAGCACCTTCGCCAACGAAGCGCTCCTGTTCCTGGCCTGCGCCGCGATCCTGCACGGGTCGGTAATGGCGATCCAGCAGACAAACGTCAAGCGACTCTTGGCGTACAGCTCCGTCGCTCAGATCGGCTACCTCGTGATCGGATTCTGCCTGGTCGACGCGAGCGGCCACCCGATCGAGTCTGGAGTGACTGGGAGCCTGCTGCACGTCGCGAACCACGCGGTGGTCAAGGGCGCCCTGTTCGTGGCGGCCGGCGCGGTCGTCTATCGCTGCGGCGCGGTCCACCTCGACGACCTCCGCGGACTCGCGCGCAAGATGCCCCTGACCTTCACCGCGTTCGCGGTCGGTGGTCTAAGCCTGATCGGAGTCCCCCTGACGGGCGGCTTCATAAGCAAGTGGCACATCGTGAGCGGCGCGATCGAAGGCGGCTATTACCCGGTCGTGGCCGTGATCTTGATCGGCTCCCTGCTCGCGGTCGTCTACGTGCTCCGCATGATCGAACCAATGGTGTTCGGCAAGCCCGAGGAGGGGCCCCAGGTCGGTGAGGCGCCGCCGAGCGTGATCCTTCCGGCCTGGATCCTCATCGGAATCAGCATCTACTTTGGCGTCAACGGTGGCGCGCTCCGGGAGCTCGTCGAGGGCGCGGCCAAGACGATCGCGGGAGGCGGCTCGTGAGCCCCTTGATCCCGCTCTTGATTCCCCTCGTCGGCGCGTTCGGGATCGCGCTGACCGGCCGCTGGCCAAACGTCCGCGAGGGCGTGACCCTCGTGACCGGGGTCGCGCTCCTAATCGCGGTCCTCATGATGGCTCCCGCGATCATGGACCCGACGCTCCCCAACCCGAGCTGGGAGGGCCCCGAGCTGGTCCTCGGCTTGAAGATCAGCTTTCAGCTCGAGCCGCTCGGCCTGCTCTACGCCTTGGTCGGAGCCGCGCTCTGGATCCCGAATTCGATCTACTCGATCGGCTACATGCGGGGTCACCACGAGAAGAACCAGACCCGGTTCTACGTCTGCTTCGCCCTCGCGCTGACGAGCGTGATGGGGATCGCGTTCAGCGGGAACCTGTTCACCCTGTTCACGTTCTACGAAGCGCTGAGCATAGTGACCTTCCCCTTGGTCACCCACCACGGCTCGCCCGAAGCCAAGCGCTCGGGACGGATCTACGTCGGGATCCTGTTCGGAACCTCGATGGCCTTCTTCCTGGCCGCGATCTTGGGGACCTACGTCTTGACCGACGGGGACATGACCTTCCGAGCCGGCGGGATCCTGATGGACGTCGCGCCCATGGCCGTCGGCGTGCTCTACGTCCTGTTCATGCTCGGAATCGGCAAGGCGGCGTTAATGCCCTTCCACTGGTGGCTGCCCGCCGCAATGGTCGCGCCGACGCCCGTCTCCGCGCTCTTGCACGCAGTGGCCGTGGTCAAGGCCGGCGTGTTCTGTGTGCTCAAGATCTCGGTCTATGTGTTCGGTATCGACTTGATCGCGTCCGACGCGACCGGCTCGTGGTTGATCTACCTCGCGAGCTTCACGGTCCTAACCGCCTCGGTCGTGGCCCTCTATCAGGACAACCTCAAGGCCCGCCTGGCCTACTCCACGATCGGCCAGCTCGGCTACATAGTCCTCGGCGCCGCGCTCGGGACCACGCTCGGGATCGTGGGAGGCGGAGTGCACGTCGCCATGCACGCCTTCGGCAAGATCACGCTCTTCTTCTGCGCCGGCGCGATCTACGTCGCGACGGGCAAGACGAAAGTCAGCCAGCTGACCGGCCTCGGGCGGCAAATGCCGATCACGTTCTTGGCCTTTGGAATCGCGAGCCTGAGCATTATTGGGCTCCCGCCCTTGGGAGGCGCCTGGAGCAAGTGGTACCTCGGCCTCGGGGCCCTAGCGAGCGACCACCCCTTCGTGCTGGCCGTGTTCTTGATCAGCTCGCTCCTCAACGTGGCTTACTTGCTCCCGATCTCGGTTCGGGCGTTCTTCTTGGCACCTGAGGACGGGAAAAAGCGCGGGTTCGACGAGGCTCCGGTGGCTTGTCTGATTGCGCTCTCGGCGACCGCGATTGGTTCGATCGTGTTGTTCTTTTATCCGGGTCCGCTGGTCGCGCTCATGGAAATGGTCGTCGCCCAGTGACGGCTTCCCCCGAACAAGATCCCGTGCCCGTGCCCGTGCCCGTGCCCGTGCCCGTGCCCGAATCTGGGGCGAAGCCGGAGGCAGAGGGCGAAGCGAAGGCGGAGGGGGAGCCTGAGGTAGAGGCGAAGCCAAAGCCTCAGGTAGAGGCGGAGCCTGCCCCAGAGCCGAAGGCAGAGCCAGAGCCGAAGGCAGAGCCAGAGCCGAAGGCAGAGCCAGAGCCGAAGGCAGAGCCAGAGCCGAAGGCAGGACAGGAGTCACCGGCAGGACAGGAGTCACCGGCAGAGCCAGAGCCGAAGGCAGAGCCAGAGGCACCGGCAGGACAGGAGTCACCGGCAGACGAGGACGAGCACGAGCACGAGCACGAGCACGAGCACGAGCACGAGCACGAGCACGAGCCAACCGGCGGAACCGAGCCAACCACCGAAGCCGAGCCGACCCCCGAAACCGACGGGCATGGGCACGGGGTGAGCCGACGACCCGCCGGCGAAGAACCACGCTGGCTCGACCACCCCGAAAACGTCAAAAAGCTCATCCGTGGGTTCTGGATCTGCTGCGCCCTCCTCCTCGTCCCCGACGTCCTAGAGGCCCTGGGCGTCGTGCACTTCAAGCACCCCCACGAGGGCTACTGGTGGGAGTCGTGGGTCGGGTTCTTCGCGCTCTACGGCTTTGTGGCCTGCGTGGTCCTGGTCTTGATCGCCAAGCAGCTGCGCAAGGTCGTGATGCGAGACGAGGACTACTACGATGAGTAGCGTCTTCTCGCCCGGCTGGGTCGCGATCGCCCTTGGCCTCCTGATTCCCCTCGTTCCGAAGGGGAAGGCCCGCAAGGGCTTCCTGCTCCTGATCCCGATCTTGAGCTACCTCTACCTCCTCTACTTGAGGAGCGCGGTCGGCGTCGAGGTTCGCCCGGAGTTCGAGCTCCTGGGCTACACAATGTTCCCCGTCTACATAGACGCGCTGAGCTTCGCGTTCGGGACGGTGTTCCACATAGCGCTCTTGCTGGGGTTGATCTTTGCGCTGCACGTCGACGACTGGACCCAGCATGTCGCGGCGACCGTCTATGCGGGCGGCGCGATCGGAGCGGTGTTCGCCGGCGACCTCGTCACGCTCTTTATCTACTGGGAGTTGATCGCGTTCGCCTCGGCCTTCCTGATCTGGGCGAGACGAACGAAGCGGGCCTACAAGACCGGTCAGCGCTACTTGATTTGGCAGATCGTCTCGGGCCTGCTCCTCCTGGCGGGGATCCTGGTCCGCGCCGACGCTGGCCTCGGGATCGAGCTCGGCACGATCGAGCTCGGCAGCCCGGGCTCGCTCCTGATCTTTGTGGCCTTTGGGATCAAGTGCGCCTGGCCCGGGCTCCACTGCTGGCTGAGCGACGCCTACCCTGAGGCCACACCGACGGGTGCTGTGTTCCTGTCTGCGTTCACGACCAAGCTCGCGGTCTATGCCTTGGCCCGCTGCTTCGCGGGCAACGAGGAGTTGATCTGGATCGGCGCTGGAATGGCCGGGTTCCCGATCTTCTTCGCCGTGATCGAAAACGACATGCGGCGCGTCTTGGCCTACAGCCTGATCAACCAAGTCGGGTTCATGGTCGTCGGGATCGGAGTCGGAACCGAGCTCGCGATCAACGGCGCGACGGCGCACGCGTTCGCGGACGTGCTCTTCAAAGGCCTGCTCTTTATGACCATGGGCGCGGTCTTGCACCGGACCGGCAAGATCCACGCCTCGGACTTGGGTGGGCTCTACAAGGCGATGCCCTTTACGGCGGTGTGCTGCCTGGTCGGCGCGGCCTCGATCTCGGCCTTCCCCCTCTTTAGCGCGTTCGCGACCAAGGGCCTAATCATGGACGCCGCCGCAAACAACGGACACGCCTTCGTCTGGTTCGTGCTCCTGTTCGCGGCCGCGGGTGTGTTCCACCACGCTGGGATCAAGATCCCCTTCTTCGCGTTCTTCGGCCACGACTCGGGTCTGCGACCGAAGTCAGCTCCGCTCAACATGAAGATCGCTATGGGCTTGGGCGCGTTCGGCTGTATCGCGATCGGCTGCTACCCCTGGGCGCTCTACGACATGCTGCCTCACCCGGGCGCGCTGGCCGATTACCACGTCTACTCCTTCGCCCACGTCCTGAGCCAGCTCCAGATCCTGTTCTTCTCAGCGCTAGCCTTCGTGACCCTAATGCTGACGGGCCTCTATCCGCCTGAGCTGCACTCGGTGAACCTCGACGCCGACTGGCTGATCCGTCGTCCCCTGCGAGCGATCTGGCGAGTCCTGATTGGCGGCTTTGGCCGCATTGCGCGCGGAGTCCAGACCCTCTGCCTGGAGTCGATTCCGAGATCGGCGGCGCAGTTCGTGGAGAGCTACGGGAGCGAGCGTGGCGCGCTGCGGGGCCGAGGTCCGCTCGGCTCCTCGGTGTTGGTCGTCATGATCCTGTTGGTCGTCTACTTGGCCTTCTCGTTAGGCCTCGTGCCCAAGCCGTAGCCCGCACCCGTCACGCGAGGGCCAGCCCGAAGAGAGGTGCTCGGAGTGATCCGGGTCGCTCCGGATTCGTCGGGCCAACGATGATGTTCCGCCAGGGCCGTCGTCGCCCCGGGCACCAGGCCTCACGCGGGTCTCGCGCTGCTTAGGTATCGCTCCGAGAGCGTCCTTCAAAGCTGTAGAACGCATCTGCGACCACTACCCGCTTCGCGACGACCTCGACGAAGCCCGCCTGCTCAAAAGCCGCGACGTGCTCGCCGACCGACCAATAGCGGCCGCACCCCTCGGTCAGCGCTGCCCACAGGCCCTCCATCTGGGCCGCGAGGGTCCCGCCGGTACACTCAGTGGTGATCACGAGCCTCCCACCCGGCCTGAGCAGTGCGTATAGCTCTCGAAGCACCTCGCAGCGATCGCCCACCCCGAAATAGTAGAGGTTGTTGTGCAGCGTGATCAGGTCGTAGCGCTCCGCGCTGCGGTAATGGCGGATATCGCTCACGACGATCGTGACTCGCTTCTCAAGCCCCTCAGCGCGCACCCTCTCTCGTGCCAGCGCCGCGACGTCGTCCTGTAGCTCGACACCGTGGGCTACAGCCTGCGGATTTCGCTTTGCGACGTAGACCAGATACGACCCGGCACCACAGCCGACGTCCAGGAGTTTCAAGTCGCCCTTCCTGGGCGCGCAGCGGTCGAGAACGCTGAAGATGACGGGCTCCATCATTCGTGAGGTGCGCGCGGTCACCTCGCCGTCATGCTCCGACAGCGCGTAGTAGTCCCTGGCGGCGATCCGTCGAGGAGCCTCGGTGATCGCCGCGTGTTGGAGGGTGTTGGCTTCGCAGAGGAAGGCGGCGAGGGGATCGAAGCGGGGAGCCGCGAGGATCCGCGAGAGCAGTCCGCGCAGACGGAAGCCGTGCCTTGTCTTGCGGATCACCTTGAGCCCGATCCCCACGTCCAGCCAGGCGCGAAACGCATCGGCTCCCTTCTGGTCTTTGACGAACCTGTCCTCCAGCGCCTTCAGGGTATGCGGCTGCTCACGAAGCACCACGAGGAGGCCGCAGGAGACCGCTGCCGCGAGGAAGCTGAGCCTATAGAAGGGACGGATCACGCTCCCGTAGAAGAACGCGAAGGCGAGCTGATTCGGTCCAGCACAACGGAGGAGTTCGCGTAGGGTCATGACCACCTTTTGATTCGGAGCCGAGAAACGTGCCGGTGCACTTTCCCTTCGGAAGGGAATGGGCCCTGTTGTCGGGTCTGGACCGATTCTACACTGGGCTGAGAGCCCTCGCCGCTCCGCGGGAAGGGGTGACGGAGCCAGGCGAGCGACTCGCCCAGTCGGCCCGGCCCCCTCGCACAACCCCTTGGGGACAAGGCGTTAACAGCGCAAGGGTGGGCAAAGGGGAATCCCGCTCTACTCTGGCCTGAGGGTGGGGTGTTGGCGAGGACGCCGTGAAGGACGAGGCTTGGCGACGCGTAAAGCGAGCCTATGAGGCGGAGCCTGGAGATCAGGAGCTTCTGAGCGGACTGATCGCGGCCTGCCGGCGAGCGGGCGAACCCGTCTCGGGTCGTTGGCTCCAAGACGTGATCCACCCCGCTCGCGACTTCGACTCCCTCCTGGGTCTCCAGGTGGGCGCCTACCTCCCGGGCTGGCAAACCAAGACGATCGGGCGCACCCCCTGCGGCGGCGGGGGCCTCTCGATTCCCACCAGCCATACCTGGTGGATCCAGCCCGACGCAACGCGAGTCATCGGCCTCGGTGACTTCGCGGGCTTGGCTGGGCTCTGCGACGTGATCACGCGCCACGAGGTCCCCGGCCTCCGCACGCGTCGACTGGTGACGACTGACGAAGTCTTGGCTCAGCTCGCCAAGTGCCCTTCGCTCCGTTCGCTGGATCTCGGCGCCTGCGAGCAAGTCACCGCTCAAGGAATCAAGCACCTCCTCGGGCTCGAGCGCCTGTTCCGCCTCGAACTCGAGAGCTGTCGTCACCTCGACGACGGCGGAGCCGCGATCCTGCGTCGACTCCCCGAGCTGACCCACCTGCGGCTCCACAAGGTCGAGCGCATTACCGACGTCGGCCTCGGCTACCTCGGTCAATGCGCCGGCTTGACTCGGCTCGACCTCTACGGGGGTCCGATCAGCGACGAAGGCCGCCCCTTTAGCGACGCGGGCGTCGCACAGCTCGCTGCTCTGCGCGACCTCCAAGAGCTCAAGCTCGAGGGCTGCGCGCGCGTCACGAGCGCCAGCCTGGCGGCGATCGCCAAGCTCCCGCGCCTCGAGCGCCTCAGCCTGGCCTGGTGCAGCCGCGTCACGGACGCAGGCCTCGAGCACCTCTCTGCGGTTCCCCGCCTGAAGGTCTTGCGGCTCCAAGCCTGCCAGCAAGTCACCGACGCCGGCCTGGCGCGAATCAGCGAGCTTTCGTCCCTGGAAGACCTCTTCATAGGGCCCTCGCTCCGGTTCACCGACGAGGGCGTCCGACACCTGGCTCGCCTCCCGCGGCTCAAGAGCCTCCGAATCCCGCACTGCACACGAATCGGGGACGCCGGGCTGGCGTGGCTGGGTGAGCTCCCCCAGCTCGAGCGCCTGAGCCTCGAGAGCTGCGAAGCGATCTCGGCCGCGGGCTTCCAACACCTCCGCCGCGTCCCCAGCCTGCGGCGACTCTCGGTCCGCCACTGCGAGGGCTTCACCGACGGATCGGCGGAGGCGCTCGGCGCCCTGCCGAGCCTCGAGTGGCTCGATCTCTCCTGGTGTCGCAGCGTCAGCGATTGGACCCTCGAGCTGCTCGCAGACGTCGAGAGCCTCTCCCGCCTCGAAGTCGACTGCTGTGACGGCCTGACCGAGGCTGGACTGACGGCCTTCCGAGCCGCTCGCCCCGACGTGCAGGTGGTCGGGGCCCCCGACCCTTCGTCGGGTTAGCGCCTCGCTTACAGCGCCTGACGTAACAATGGACTAGTGCGCGAGAGGCTTCAGTGAGGCCTGGTCGGCGCGGCCTCCGGGCGGGCGGGGGTAAACCCCGCCCCTACGCAAGCGTGTTGCGAGCCGCCTAGGAGGGGCACATTGGAGGGGCAGACTCGGCCCCCTCCGAGGGCCCCGTGCGA
>JAESQQ010000648.1 GCA_016765095.1 Planctomycetota bacterium
CCCACCTCGGGCGCGGCGCCTGCCGGGAGCGTCACGCCGAGTTCGCGCGCGGTGGCCGCAGCGCGTGCCACGGCTACCTCGCGGGGCAGCTCCATAGCGTCCGCCTGCTCCAAGAGCCCGTCCCAGCCGTCTGCGTCCAGCGCCGGCACCCCCTCCAGCAAGCAGCGACAGAGCTCGTCAAACGCCTCCAGGAGGTCTGGGTCGACGTCGGAGCCGGCGAGGGGGCTCGCGGCCGGGACCACGACGCCCAGCTCAGCGGCGCAGATCCGCGCCAGGTGCTCAGCGACGAGACGCTCCAGGTCCATGGCCTCGGCTTGAGCGAGGAGGCCCTCCCAGCCGTCTGCGTCCAGGGCCGGCACCCCCTCCAGCATGCAGCGACAGAGCTCGCTGAACGCCTCGCAGAGGTCTTCGTCCTGTCCGGCCAGGGGATCGCTTGTGGCGCTGCTCGCGGCGGGGAGGGTCACTCCCAGCTCGTCGCCGCAGGCCCGCGCCAGGTGCTCGGCGGCCGCCGGGGGGATCTCCATTGCCTCGGCCTGGCCGAGGACGGCTTCCCAGCCGTCTGCGTCCAGGGCCGGCACGCCCTCCATCAGGCAACGACAGAGTTCACTAAACGCCTCACGATCGTCGGCGTCGAGTCCCTCGAGGACGCTCGGGTCGACCGCGGCCTCGGCGGAGGCTTGGCTGCGCTCCAAGAAGAGCTGGCCATCGCGATCGACGCGGGCGCCCCAGCCCGGCTCGACGACGACCGTCGCCCCGTGCTCGGCGACCAAGGCCGGGCCCTGGAAGGCCGCGCCCGGAACAAGGTTCGCGCGCAGGTAGATCGGCGTCTCCTCAGCGGCCAAGGCCCGCTCTCCCTGGGGCGAGAGGCGCTCGAACCAGATCGTGGCGGTCCCGACCGGCTCGCCCGGAGCGAGGGCCTCGAGCGCGGGCTTCCGGCGACGAGGGCGACGCTTCTTGGCTCGCTCGACGATCGTCTCGACGCGGATCGTCTTGACCTCGACCGCGTGACCCGGCCGATCGAAGCCATAGAGCTTGCGGTGAGCGCGGGCGAAAGTCTGCTCCCAGCCGGCCGTCGACTCGGGCGGCGGCTCGGGGATCGTGATCGTGGCGTCGACGCCGAAGTAGCGCAGGTCGGCGCTCCGTTGGAAGTGGAGGCCCTTGGGCTTCACGCCCTGGGCCATGAGCGCCTTGCGTCCCTTCTTCTCGAGCGCCTTAAACGCCGCCTCGCGCTCGCTCGCCGACGACTCCAGCGGAAGCAGGAACGACTGAAGAGCGCTCTCGGTCAAGGGCGCGAGCCCAATCCCCCACGCCGAGAGGACCCCCCCCCGTTCGGGAACGAGGACTGTCTCGACGCCGAGGGTCTCGGCGACCGCGCAGGCGTGCTGAGCCCCGGCGCCGCCAAAGCTGACGAGGGCGTAGTCAGCCAGATCGTGTCCCTTGGCGACGGAAATCTCGCGGATCGCGCCAGCCATGGCCTCGTTGGCGATTCGAACGCAGCCCGCAGCCAGAGCCTCGACAGACGCTGGCGCCTCTCCGCCAGCCGCTTGAACCTGCTCCAAGAGCTCCTCGAAGGCGCCGCGAGAGGCCAGAGCGTCGAGGGGCTCCTCGCCGGTGGCCCCAAAGCAAGCCGGGAAATGCGCGGGTTGAACGCGCCCCGAGACGGCGTTGGCGTCGGTCACGCTCAGCAGGCCGCCCTCGCGCCGATAACAGACCGGCCCCGGATCCGCGCCAGCGCTCTCGGGGCCGACCCGCAGCCGGCGCCCGTCAAACCCGATCCGCGAGCCGCCTCCAGCCGCGATCGTGTGCACGGCCAGCGAGGGCGCTTGAAGGCGGACCCCCGCGATCGTCCGCTCGTAGACCCGCTCGAGTCCCTGGCGGAGATCGATCCGGCTGACGTCGGTCGAGGTCCCGCCCATGTCGAACGCGATCACACGCTCCAGGCCCGCCTTGGTGGCGACGGACTGCGCGCCGACGACCCCGCCCGCAGGGCCCGAGAGGATCGCGTCCTTGCCGCTGAAGTCGGTCGCTGCGGCCAACCCGCCGCTGGACTTCATGAAGCGCAGGAGTGGCCCCGCCCCATTCCCCGGCGAGCTCAGCGCACCCGCGACGCGCTCCAGATACGCAGCGAGCGCGGGAGTCAGATAGGCGTCGGCGCAGGCCGTGTCGCCGCGCGCCAGGAGCCCGATCTCCCCGCCGGCCTCGTGGCTGAGGGCCACGTGCCGGAAGCCGACCTCGTGAGCCAGCGCGCCGGCCGCGAGTTCGTGGCGCGGCTGGAGGTGGGCGTGCTTGAACGCGATCGCGATCGCCTCGATCCCCTCGGCCTGGAGCGACTCGAGCTGAGCGCGGAGAGCGACAGGGTCCAGCCGTCGGAGGACTCGACCCGTGGCGTCGTGCTCCTCGTCGACGCCGACGACCCGCTCCGGCAAGGGGGCCGGCTTGTCGATCTTGAGCGCGAACAGGTCCGGCCGCTCCTGGGTCCCGATCCGGAGCAGATCCTCCAGGCCGGCGGTGATCAAGAGTCCGACCCGGGCGCCTCGGCGCTCGAGGAGCGCGTTTGTCGCCACGGTCGTGCCCATTCTGAGGACCTCGACCTGAGCCGGATCCAGCGTGCCCCCCAGCGCCAGGCGGACCGCCTCGAGGGCTGCGTCCGGATAGCGATCAGCGTTCTCGCTCAGGAGCTTTTGCACGTGGAGGGTGCCCGCAGGGTCGCGCGCCACCACGTCGGTGAAGGTGCCCCCGCGATCGACGTAAAACTGCCAGCCGTCACTCATGGCGGGGACTCTACGGGGCCGAGCGGGCAGGCGCGAGGGGCGCCGAAGCTGCACCGAGAGAAGTGGCTCGTCGTTGGCGCTAAACGGAAGTTCCGAATTCCGTTTACTAGAAGATTGAATCTCTAGTAAAGCGGAGCACGATTCTGACCGGGGTCGCCTTCATAGCGAAGTGGAGTCGTGAGGCCCCTCTCGCGGGCGACCTCTCAGAATCGTGGCCTCCGGTTTAGAGCTAAGAATCGAGCCAGGTCAGGAGGCGCCACAGGAAGAGGAACCCGGTCCCGACCACGACCAGCGTGATGCCGGCTCGGCGAAGGGTCACGTCGAGGTTCGCGCTGATTGGCTCCCCGCCGCTTCGCTCGGGCAACCCGAGGGATGCTCGCATTCCGTCCAGGGGCCCCACCGCTTGCTGGACGGCGTCTGTGGGAGCCGCGCTTGGCTCCGACTCACCCGCAGGGCTAACCTCGGGCGGCAAGGGGAGAGACCCGGACTCGCTCACTCGTGGGGAACCCAATGGCCTCTGACCTGAGACACCGTCCCAGGCGAAGTCGCCCAGCGGACATGGCGGCGCGAGCGGCTCCCGCGAACTTTCCGGCTGACCCCGTGCTTCCGGCTGACCCCGTGCTTCCGGCTGACCCCGTGCTTCCGGCTGACCCCGTGCTTCCGGCTGACCCCGTGCTTCCCGCTGACCCCGTGCTTCC
>JAESQQ010000649.1 GCA_016765095.1 Planctomycetota bacterium
GCGCTCCTGGCGGACCTCAGCCAGCGCGACCTGCTCAAGAAGACGCTCGTGGTCTGCATGGGAGAGTTCGGGCGGACGCCGCGGATCAACGCCAACGAAGGCCGCGACCACTACGCCAAGGCCTGGAGCCTCGCGCTCGCCGGCGGACCGATCCGAGGCGGCCAAGTCGTCGGCGCGACGAGCCCCGACGGGGCAAAAGTCACCGATCGACCTCTAAACGCCCAGGACATTATGGCGAGCCTGGCCCACGCGGCGGGGATCGACGGCAAGCGGACCAACTACACCAAGGGCGGGCGCCCGATCACGGTGATCGATAAGCCCGGCCGCGTGATCCCAGAGTTCTTCAAGGCCTAGGCCGCACAAGTCACCAGCTCATTCTTCGCAGGAGATTTCTGCGGCCTAGGCGAGCGCGGCTCAGGTGCTCGCCGTGGCCCAGGAAAGCCGGGTTCGCTACATGCTAGACCTTGACTCGTGTAGCTGCGCGAGCGCGGCTGCTAGGGTGGCGAGGTGAATTACGGGGTGCGATCAAGAGGAGTAGTGGGGAGCGAAGCTCGCGATCCCTGCCTCCGATTGAGCGTGACGTCTGACCGGCTCGGAGCCCCCAGAGCTGCTCGCGCGAGCGAGCACTGGGATCCCTTGAAGGGTAGGGGAGCGCGGCTTTGACCCAGCTCGAACAGGACGACGGGGCGGATACCGCCCTGGCCCGGCTGCTTCACGAGCAGCAGGCCGTGGAGTTCCAGAGCCTCCGGCTCTATCTGGACGAGGTCCGCAGCCGCCGGGCTGCTGAGCCGGGCCTGACCCTCGCCAGCTACCTCCTCCAGCGAGAGCTCGCGAAACCAGAGCTCGTCGAGGAGGCGCTCAGGCTCCTCCAGCAAGACCCGAGCCCCCAGATCAGGACGCTGCCTGAGTCCAAAGGCCGCCCGCCCTCCCCTGGGGGGATCGAGCCCGCCCGGGGGTCTCTCCCTCGGGAGGGGGCTCAAGCGAGGACCGAGCTCGGTCCCTATCGAATCCTACGGGAGCTGGCGCGCGGCGGAATGGGAGTCGTCTACGTCGCGTTCGATCCCCGCCTTGAGCGGGAGGTCGCGCTCAAGGTCCTTCACGCCGGCGCGTACGCGACCGTTGAGGACCTCGAGCGCTTTCAGATCGAAGCTCGCGCCGCGGGGCGCCTCAGGCACCCGAACGTCGTCCAGGTTCATGAAGTCGGGCAGGCCGAAGGGATCTGGTATCTGGCCATGGACCTGATCGGAGGTGCCTCGCTTCAGGCGACCCTCAAGGAGCGAGGACCCTTTCCTTGCAGGGAGGCCGCGCGGATCATCGAACTCGTGGCGCGCGCGATTCACTCCGCCCACCTTCTGGCGATCCTCCATCGCGATTTGAAGCCTCAGAACGTGCTCCTCGACGAGGACCAGGTTCCCTACGTGACGGACTTCGGCCTCGCGAAGGAGATCGAGCGCGAAGAAGGGCCGACCGTCACGGGGGACGTGCTCGGGACCCCCGCTTACATGTCGCCCGAGCAAGCGCAGGGCGAGACGGCTCGGATCGACGGCCGGGCCGACGTTTATGGTCTTGGCGCGACGCTCTATGCGCTCCTGACGGGGCGCCCTCCCTTCGAGGGGGCCAGCGCGCTTCACGTGCTCGACCAAGTCGTTCACGAGAGCCCAGCTCCTCCCTCTAAGTTCTCGTCCGGGCTGGACAAAGATTTGGAGACGATCTGCCTCAAGTGCTTGGAGAAGGAGCCTGCGGCGCGCTACCAGACGGCGCGAGAGCTGGCCGACGACCTAGCTCGCTATCAGCGCCAGGAGCCGATCCTGGCCCGCCCCCCGGGGTTGGCCGAGCGGGTCGCCAAGTGGACCCGACGCAACCGCTCCTTGACCCGAGGGGTCGGGGCCACGCTCGCGCTCTCGCTCACGCTCTTGCTCGGAGCCACGGCCGTCTTCGTGCACCGCCTTCAGGCGGAGACTCGTCAGGCCGAGGAAGCCACCCGCCGCGAAGCGGCGAGCGCCGAGCAGGCAGCCAGGAGCGCACGGGAGGCTCGAGCTCAGGCCAAGATCGCGCGCGAAGCACTCCAAGACATGCTCTACGGGATCCAAGACGGGCTTCGTGATCACGCGGGGCGCCAGGTGATGGCCTTCCGCGAGAAGATGCTTCGCGAAGCCGTCGCGCGCCTGCTCGAGATCCAATCGCTCGAAGAGAGCTCGAACCCCCGCCTCGGCGAGCTTGGTCTGGCTTACCGTCAGATCGCGACCCTCTCGCTTGATGCGGGCCGAGTCGACTCGGCGAAGGAAGCCCTCGGTCGGCTCCAGGTCCTCACGAAGGCTGCCTTGGCTGCGAAGCCGGACGACCCCGACACCAGGTGGTGTTCGCTGCTCTGCGAGCTGCTCGAGGGGAGGCTGCTCTACGTCGAGAGGAGGCTCCCAGACGCTGTAACCAAGCTCGAGGGGGTCGTCACGAAGCTCCGCGCGGAGGTCGAGGGGCACCCCAGCGATTTTCGGCTCCGAGCGCTCCTCGCCGACGCTTTGCTCCGGCTCGGCGGGCTCCTTTGGAGCACTGAGGAGGCGGAGGAGGCCGCCCTCCTGCGCTGCACCGAAGCCCTCGGGCACTACACAGCCCTCCCCTCGGAGAGCGTCGAGGAGCGACTTCTCAGGAACTTCGAGGACGCGGAGAGAATCGTTGACGTGATCCTGCGGCGCCAGGGGAACTTCCGCCAAGCCGAGGCGACTGCGCGAAGCAGCCAGAAGTGGCTCAAGTCTCTCCTCCTCGAGCAACCGAAGAGCCCCGGCCGCCGCCACGCCCTCGCCGTCGTGACCCTCTTGCTGGGGGACGTTTGTCTCCACGACGGGGACCCGAACTCCGCCGCCCAAGCATACGAGAAGGCGCGCCGGGTGATTCAGGAGATCGCGAAGGCGGACCCAACCAGGGTCGGACTCCGGATCCCCCTCGCGAAAGCGATCGGGAGGCTCGGGATGGTCCGTGAACTCCAAGGCGACCTAGCTCAGGCCGAGTTGGACTTGGAGGAGGCCTGTCGGCTCAGCCGCCAGGTCCACGCAGACGTCCAGCGGAACGAGACGCTCCGCGAGCTGGCGAACGCGCTCGAGCGATTGAATGACCTCAAGCTGAAGCGCGGTCGGGCCGCCGAGGCCTATCGGGGTCACCTGAAGATCCTCGCGATTCGTGAGCGACTCGTGTTCGAGGCCAAGAGCGGCTTGCTAGAGATTCGGCGCGAGTACTGTGTCTCCCTGGAGCGGGTCGGGACCTTGCAGGGCGCCGACGACCCCCTCCACGCGATCGAGACGCACCTCAAGGCCCTCAAGCTCCGCCGGCAGCTCATGGCGCGATTCCCCGGCCAGGCGGACTTGAGAGCGGACACCGCGCTCTCGCTGAGCAAGCTCGGCGCCCTTCACCTCAGGCTGGGAGACCTGCCCGCTGCGGAGGCCCGATCGAGGGAGGCCCTGACCCTGCTTCGACCCGCCCTCGAGAGAGACCCAGCGCAGCGCGAGGCGCGCCAAGAATGGTTCGCGGCGCTCGCCCACCTGGGGAAGGTCCAGATCGCCGGTCACCAAGTGGCCGCCGCCTATCGCTCTCAGCAGGAAGCCCTCCAGGGGCGCCGACAGCTCCTCTTGGAGAAGAGCACGAGGCGGGCTCGCCACGACCTCTCGGTCTCCCTCGTGGAGGTTGGAGCTGTGGCCAAGGAGAGCGGTGACTTGAGCGCTGGGTTGGCCCTCTACCGCGAAGCCAGGGAGAACCACCAGGCCCTCGTCGACAGCTTCCCCCGCTATCGCGGGGAGCTCGAGCAGATCGAGAGGTCCCTCCTGATCACGGCTCGCCAAGTGAGGGTCTCGGCAGGCGAACTCCCGCC
>JAESQQ010000650.1 GCA_016765095.1 Planctomycetota bacterium
CCCCGCCCCTACATTCACCCGTACCGGAACTTCTGGCGGGCAGCACTAGTGGTTGGCGGTCACACTCGCCGAGAACGCGGAGAGGACGAGGACCACTCCGGCGCCGCCGAGCTTCCAAAGCGCGTCGTCACCACTCAGGTGGTCGCTGCCGAGGAGGGTCGAGAGGAGGAAGATCACAGCCAGGAGGCCAATCGCTCCCGAGAGCAAGTTGATTCCTCGCGCGAAGTTGATCGCCGGCTTGCGACCGCCCAGCGGCTGTCCAAACAGCCGACAGCCGGGCCGAATGCAGCCTTCGAAGACACACTCCAAGTGGTAGCGGCCCCCGCAAATGCAGTCGTAGCTGTCGCGGGGGACGCCCTCCCCGCAGACCGGGCAAGCGCTGGGCCGTTCGACGTTGTGGGGGACCATTCCCCGCTGGGCGCAGCCCGTCGTCGGGCAGCCGCCCATTTCTTCGAGGCACTCTTGGTGGAACGTCGTCGCGCAGGAGTGACAGCGACCCGTCGTCAGCCCTCCCAGCTCTTCATGGCAGAGGGGGCAGCGGGTCGGCGCCTTGGCGGGCTCGATCCGAATCGCCACCGCTCAGCCTGTAATGAAGTTCTTGATTCCGCGGACCCCGGCTTTGACCCGGCGGCGCGCGCTGCTCCCGAACAGGACCGGGATCAAGTCCGAGAAAGTCCGGTATTTCTCAGGCGTGTAGGGGAACCAGACCGGCGCGTCGCGGAGGTTGAAGCGGTCGCGCGAGACGTGCTTGGTCCGTGTCATGGCGAGCAGGCCCTCGGGGCCGCGGGTCTTGCCGAACCCAGACTCCTTGACTCCGCCCCAAGGCGCTTCGCCGGCGCCCGAGGGGATCAAGGCGTCGTTAATGAAGACCGAGCCCGTGTGGAGCGCGCGCGCGATCCGGTCGGCCTCGCGGTCGTCGCGGGTCCAGACCGAGGCTGTCAGGCCATAGGGCGAGTCGTTCGCGCGTCGGATCGCTTCGTCCGCGTCCGCGACGGCCATGATCGTCACGACGGGACCGAAGCTCTCCTCGCGCTGGACGAGGTAGTCGGCCTCGATCCCGCCGATCACGGTCGGGGCCACGAAGTAGCCAGCTTTGTCGCCGGTCCCCTCCTTGGAGTCCCCCCCGACGAGGATTCGGGCCCCGCGCTCGCGGGCGTCCTTGATCTGTCGCGTGACGACTTCGTATTGCATTCGGTTGACCATGCTCCCGAGGTCGACGTCGTGGGAGATATCGGGGCCTTGGCGGAGGGCGCGCGTCTCCTCGACGAAGCGCTGGGTGAAGGTCTGGGCGACCTCCTCCTGGACGTAGATCCGCTCGATCGAGGCGCACACCTGTCCGCTGTTGGTGAACGCGCCCCAGGTCAGCGAGCGGACCGCGCGCTCGATATCTGCGTCGGCGAGCACGATCGCGGGGTCCTTGCCGCCGAGCTCGAGGCTGACGGGGATCAGACGCTCGCCGCAGGCCGCGCCGACCTTGCGCCCCGTGCTGACGGAGCCCGTGAAGCTGATCTTGTCGCAGCCGATCTCCACGAGCGCCGCGCCCAGGTCACCGTAGCCCGGCAGGCACTGGTAGAGGGCCGGCGGGACGCCGGCGTCGCGGAGGAGGCGCTCGACTTCGAGCCCGACGACCGGCGTGAACTCGCTCGGCTTGTTGATCACCGCGTTCCCTGCGAACAGGGCCGAGATTCCGATTCCAGCCGTCAGGAAGAAGGGGTAGTTCCAGGGCGTGATCAACCCGACCACCCCCCACGGCTCGCGGACGAGCTGGCTGCGCGTCGTTTTGAGCAGGCGGTGGTTGATCGTCTGGGGGGCGAGGATCTCCTCGGCGTGACGGAGGTAGTAGTCGCAGAGCTCAAGGGTGCTCATGACCTCGGTCATTAGGGCTTCAAAGCGCGGCTTTCCCGTCTCTTCGGAGATCAAGGAGGCCAAGTCGTCGCGTCGCTGGACCAACAAGTCCAGGACCGGTCGCAGGACCCGGACTCGCTGGGCGACGGGCCGCGAGCCCCAATCACGCTGGGCCTCTCGCCCTCGCCGCAAGGCGTCTGCGAGCTGGCTTTGGGTGACGACGGGGACCTCTCCCATGCTCGCGCCGGTGGCGGGGTTCGTCGCTTGAATCACGGCGGGCGAGTCGCTCACGGGCACTGCTCCCTGGGTAGGCCGGGAGCTTAGCAAGCTGCGTCCCTGTTGCGACGCGCGCTCTCGGGCCTCGCCACCGCCGCGCGTCAGGGGGTGAGGGGGAGATTGGGAGGCTGCTTGGTGCTCTGTGCTCCACGGCGCTGGCGCCCTCGGTATACTCCAGGCCCTTCTTGCGGAGACGACCATGCACTTGGAGATCGAATTCCTGGACGGGCCTCCGCAAATGGAGGTCGGGAGCACCACTCGCGTCCGGGTCGTTCACGAATTTCTAGCGCCAGAGGACCGCAAGGCGGTCGCTTTGGAGCGCGTTAAGTTCGAGTTCAAGCCGCTCGAGTGGGGCCGGATCACAGCCACGGACGACCCTGCCGTCGGCACCCTGGAAGTGATCGAGATCATTGAGAGCACCGATCCGCTCCTCTCCCCGAGTTACTCGATCCAGGCCTTCCTGAGCGCTCAAGGTCGCGCTCAGCTCTTTAAGCCCGAGCGCATGATTCGGATCATTCCGACCGCGATCGAGATCGAGTTGGTGTTCGAGGTCGGTCGCGAGCACCGCTGGACCCGGTTCGGACCCTCCGACCTCAGCGAGCCGATTGACTGGGAGGAGGCGGCCGTCGGCGACCCCGAGACCCAAACTCTGTTCCTCCGCGAGGATCGCCCATTCCTGCGCATAGAGCCCTTCGACGGGTTCCCCTTTCAAGTCGAGATCACGTTTCCCAACGGCGAAACGGCGAGCCTCCAGATCGACGGCGAGTTCGCCGCTTCTCAAGCCAAGGCCCCCCTGATGAGCACGGGGGCCCGCTCTCGCCTCAACTCGGATCAAGAGGACCGCGACCTCTCAAGCGTTCAGCCCGCCCTGGCCGAGGACGAGGAGGAGGACGAGGACGAGGCGGAGCCCAGCGCTTCCGAAGAGGACTCAGCACCCGAGGCCGAGCCCGAAGCTGGCGCCGAGACCGTGCTGGCCCCCTCAGGCGAGGAACAGGCTGAGGCTGGGCCTGAGGCTGCTGCTGAGCAAGCCGTGGCCGAGGAAGAAGCCCAAGTCGCGGCGGCTCAAGAGGCCGCGCGGGCCGCCGCAGCAGAGACCCAACGCGCGGCCGAAGTCGAGCAAGCGGCGGAGGCCGCGCGGCTCGCTGCCGAGGCCGAGGCCGCAGAGCAAGCCCCAAGCGGCGAAGAGCTGCGGGAGTCGCTGACTCGCCTCCTTCGCTACGCGAACAGTTTCTCGGGAGCGCAGCGGTCCAGGCTCCCGCGAGAGAAGGCGATCTCGATTCGAGCCCGGATCGAGCGTGAGCACACTCGCGTCCGGGCCGAGATCGAGGGCTACCGCGGCGCGGATCGCGCGGAGCTGCTCGGGATCCTGACGTCGATCACCAAGGGGCTTGCGGACTGGGCGACTCCCGCGGTCAGCTAGCGGAGAGCTCAGCGTGGGGATCTCGGAAGAAGGCTTCGTCCAGGACTACGAGCTCAAGGTCGAGCAGGAGCTCTGGCTCTACTGTCGGCTCTGTCGCGAGGTCTTCGGTGTCTGCTTTCGCCCTCCCCACGATCGGGTCAAACTCCGCTGCGTCTGCGGCAAGGAGAACACGCTCTCGGGCATGGACGTGTTCCGCGAGGAGCGACTCGCTAGGGAGCACGCCGACTTCTACAACCGGATCTACCAGGCCGCGAAGGGCGCTCTCAAGGACGCCGGGATTCCACTCCCCCCCAGTGGCAAGTATGCGGCCGTGACCCAGATCCACGAAGACAGCCAGTTCGAGAGCTACTTCAACGCGACCGAGGACGAGAGCGCGATCGCCGACGGCTATCAAGAGACCGACCAGAGCGGGATCACCGACGGGGCGATCCTGCTCAAGCTCGCTGGCTGGGAAGAGGACCTGGACACGGCCGCCGACGACGTGATCGCCCGGCACCAGCTCCTGGGCGAAATGATCGAGTGGACCTATTGCCGTCGCTACCGCTCAGAGGACGCCCTCCAGAGCTTCCTCCGAGCGTGCGGCGAGGACATTGACATAGCACCCCGGATCGTGAAGGCCGTCCGGAATCGCATGAAGGAGAACCCGAGCGAGAAGATCCGCCTGACCTTCGCGAGCTTCAAGCACCTCCTGATCCACCTCGAGGCCGAGGGCGAGTTCGAGAAGGCCCTCGTCGTCGCCGAGCGCGCCGCAGCGATCGGGCTCAAGAGCTACAAACCAAGGGTCGACGAGCTGCGCGCGAAGCTCGGTCTCGCCTAAAGCCCCGCTGGCCCGTTCGTGAGGGCCAGGGCAGCTACGTCGTCGCTTCAGGCGCGGTCGCTTCAGGCTCCGTCGCTTCAGGCGCGGTCGCCTCGGGCGTGGCTGTAGTCCCCAAATCCCACACTCCAAACCCACCCAGGATCGCCAGGTTGGCGAACAGGAGGGGCGCAAAGACTGGCGCTCCGTGGAGGAAGTTCTCCACGACGCTCGCGGAGATCCCGTTGACGTCGGCTTGAACATGAAGGACGAACCCGAGCAGCCCGACTGCGACTTGGAGGACCAAGACCCCTGCGGTCCAGGCCAGGAATGCCCGCGCGGAGACCCAGAGCGTGACGGTCAGGAACCCGATCGCGAGGGCGCTGGCGGCCACTGGGATCCACTCCGTCCAGTGGAAGAAGCCGTTTTGGGCGTGATCGCAGAGCGAGAGCGCGAAGTTGCCCACAAAGCCGCCCAAGGCGAAGAACACCACCCAGCGGCTCCACTCTTGGGTGGCGGTCTCGGGGAGCATGCGGTTGAGGACCAGCAAGAAGCCAAGCCCTGCGTAGGCCAGCGGGGCCGCGAAGGGCGCCGTGTAGACGAGGCTCTGGAGGGACATTTGCTGGAAGAACTGGCTCTCGAGGTGAAAGAGCGCGCCCGCGATCCCGACTCCGATCGCGGCCCAGCCAATCAGCGCTCCTCCCCAGCGTGCGTAGCCAGAGCGAGGCGCGAGGAGGGCGGGGACGAGGCCCAGCGCGGCCACGATCGAGAACCAGAATGGAATCCACTCGTTGGGGTTCTTGAACTCGTTCACCGAGTGCGCGACGTAAATGTCGAGCACGAGGAACGCGAAGTTCGCGGCGACGAAGGCCTCGAGGACCCGGCGTTTGTTGCTCGCGAGCAGCGCCAGCAATCTCTGTCCGGGGTGGACGCTGGCAGCCGCAGCTTCGCTACTTGGCTCCACGGGCCTTCAACTCGGCCGCGAGATGCTCGATCTCGACTTTGACCTTCAACAGCTCGTAGTTTCCGTGCCATTGGACGAAGTCGGCGCCGCCCATGAAGGCGCCGTGTTTGGCCGTGCGGCCGTAGTAGTGCCAGTGGTCGAAGTCGAGGAACTCAATCGGCTCGTCGAAGGGCTGGGGCGTGAGGAGGTTGGCCGCTCGGAGCTCCTTCATAAGCGTTTGGACCTCCGCCACCTTCTCGTTCGTCGAGGCGACGACGACCTCCGCGTCTTGGAAGAACGTCTCGATACCCGGGCCAGCGTGGCACTTTTTGCACACCTCCTTCATTGCGTCTTGGCCCTGCTGATAGGTCGGGCGCTTCTTGGAGACGGGAGCGAACAACCACCAGGAGAGGCGCTCGGTCGTGTCGTGGGTCACCCTGCCGCCGTCCAGTCCGCTCAAGTGGCACGTCGCGCAGGTCGGCACGGGCATGTCAGCTGTGGTCAATGACTTGGGGGGAGCAGCCAGGTTCATGGTGTCGCGCTGAGCTTCGAACAGGATCCCGTGCTTGGACTCGGAGTAGATCTCGAGCTGGCTGTGATCCGGGCCCATGTGGCACTGGCCGCAAGTCGACGGCAGGCGAGCCACTGCGACCGACGCGTTGTGCCGCGAATGGCAGTGGGTGCAGGTCCCGATCGACCCGTCGGAGTTGGGTCTGCCTATGTTGTGGCACACCAGGCAGCCCTTGGTCTTGGCGCCCGCGCCCTCCAAGTTCGCGAGACCGTTCGGCGCGCGCGTGCAGGTGCCTGGGTGGTATTTCTCGCCTTGGGCGATCTGCTCGGGCGAGGCGTCCGCCGGACCGTTGACGGCGGCGTAGGCCGGCAGGGCATGACGGCTCCGGTTGAACTGCTCGTATTCGGTCGCGTGGCAAGCCTTGCAGTTGAGCGAGGTCAACTCCGCAGACAGCATGAATCCGTGGTGCTCGGTCTTCTTCTGCTCGCCGCGCGGCTGGTGGCAATCAAGGCAGGTGATCCCGACCGCCGCGTGCCGACTCCGCTCGAACTGGTGGACCACGGCGCTGGTCTCGTGGCGGTGACACTCCGCGCACTTGCCGCTGGCTTTGACGTGGGCCGAGCTCGGCTGAGACGTCTCTCGGGCGGGTCGCTGCGAGTTCACGATGAGCGCTGCAATGAGCAGCGAGCCGCCTATGAACACGGCGACGAAGACGGACTTGAACTGCATGGAACACGGCTCCTAGTGCTGCCCATCACGAGTTGCGGTAGACCCCATTGCTTTCGTAGGGGAGGGG